>JAJFIL010000100.1 GCA_021774965.1 Alphaproteobacteria bacterium | reverse complement strand
AGGGCACGGAGATCGGCCCGTTCATCCGCAGTGTGACTCGCGTCACCCCGGCGGGAGAAATCGAGATTTTGAAGGGCGATGTAATTGATTTCAGTTACCGGAAGACCGTCTTCCCTACGGAAGGTGGAATGGTCGTCGAAGCCGAAATTGAACTTGAAAAAGGAGATATGAAAGCGATTCATGAAACCATGAACAGCCACCTGTCGCGCAGAAGCTCCAAACAACCGCTGACGGTTCCGAATTCAGGGTCGATCTTCAAAAACCCTCCCAATGACAGTGCAGGCAGGTTGATCGAGACGGCGGGACTCAAGGGAACCTACATTGGACAGGCAAGTGTTTCTCTCAAGCATGCCAACTTTATCGTCAACAAGGGCAGTGCCAGTGCCGTCGATGTGCTCCATCTGATCGATCACATTCAGAAAGTGGTTGAAGAAAAATCAGGAATCAAACTGGAACCGGAAATCGTCGTTCTGGGGAAATGACGGCAAAACTAGAAGAAAACTTTTTTGTTTTCTTCTAGTAGCAAAGTGGGAAACCGACATTGAAAAGGTCCGTAACCAAAGGTACCCCTCCTTCCTTTGTCTCCGGCCTTTTGGCCGAGGCCGGAGGCGGACCCTGATTTATTTTTAGTTGAGAGTATTGTTTTGAATAAAGGGATCACTTTAAAAGGAAAAAAGATCGGTGTTTTGATGGGGGGGCTGTCTCCAGAGAGAGAAGTCTCGCTGACGACGGGAAACTCTGTCTTCGAGGCGATCAAACGGAATGGGCTGGACGCCATCGCGATTGATGTGGACCACAAGATCGCCGTCACTCTGGAAAAATCCGGGATCGATATAGCCTTCATTGCGTTGCACGGAACCTACGGGGAGGATGGAACCATTCAGGGAATTTTGGAATACGCAAAAATCCCATACACGGGGTCGGGGGTTTTGGGCAGTTCCATTGCTTATGACAAGGTGAAGTCGAAAGAGATTTTTGCAATTAACGCGATTCCTTCAGCGGATTATCAGGTGTTCACCAGGAACAAAAGAAATCAAGCTAAGCGAACCCTGGATTTACCGGTGGTGGTCAAGCCTTCGAATCAAGGGTCCAGTATCGGCATCCATATCGTGAAGGAGGAAAGTGAATGGCTTCCTGCTCTGGAAGATGCCTTCACCTATTCGGAAGAAGTTGTGGTGGAAACGTTTATTGAAGGACGATTGGTGGCCATAGGAATGAGAGGGGAGAAGCCCATGCCACTCGTGCATATCAAACCCAAATCTGAATTTTATGATTATGAGGCCAAATACACGCAAGGAAAAACAGACTATGTATGCCCGCCTGTGGATTTGAGCGCGGAAGAGATATCCCGATGCGAGACGGTAGCGGTTCAAGTGTTCCGTGCCCTCAATGGCCGAGGAGTGCCGCGGGTTGACGCTATTGTCGATGCCAAAGGAACCCCATTTATTCTGGAGATGAATACCATCCCCGGAATGACCCCCACCAGCCTGTTGCCAATGGCGGCCAGGCAGGCGGGAATTGATTTTGACGCCCTGGTAATGGAAATATTAAACTCTGCGCAACTGGATTACCAATAGAGACCTTTATGAGTTATGCGGTAGCAGGAAATAAAAGCATGTCCAGCTCCTGCCGGGTGCTGAGGACACAAAAACCCAATAAGCAGAAAAAGAGCGGAAAAGCTTTTACCGCATCCAGGCGCCTGAGTCATGATTCCAACTTTTGGGTACGGGTAAAAACTGGATTCCGCTGGGCGCTAAAAACCTTTCTGGTGGCCGCAGGCGCTTATGGAGTTTATTTTTGCTATCATTTTTTCACCACGTCGCCCCGCTTTGCGGTCTCTCAGGTGACTCTTACCGGCAACCAGATTCTGCAAGAGAAAGAACTTCTGGAACGGCTGGGTCCTGTTACGGGTGACAATATTTTTTTATTGAATCTGGAAAGTTTGTCCACCCAACTTGCCGGCCACCCCTGGGTGCAAACCGTTTCTGTAAGAAAAATATTTCCCAAGGAAATTCTGGTCGAGGTGAAAGAAAGAAAACCCTATGCACGGATCAAACTGGACAAGGTCTATATTGTCGATAACTTTGGCGTTCTACTGGCGCCCGAGACCTCGGCTTTCAGCCACCTTCCCTTGATCATTCACCCTCCGTCCAGGGAAGAAGTTGTGTTGGGCCGGAACGTTTCTGAGGATGGAGTTGTCAGCAGTTTGAAGCACATGCATTATTTCAACCAACTGTCTTTTTTTTCTGACAACCCGATTCAATCAGCGGATATCGACGACATGTCCCGTGTCACCTTCACCACCGGGAAAGATCAGATGAAGATTTTCATGGGCCTCGAAACCATCGCGCAGGATTTTAAAAATTTCATGATCGTGCGGGACACTCTGGAAAAGGATAAGAAAAGTATCGAGCATATCGATTTATCATTTAAAGACAGAGTTGTCATCAAAAGAAAAGAGAACTCTTAGAGTATGAATAACGAGCAAGCAGTGAACAAAGGATTGAGGAAACAGGTTCATGTCCAAAAATACTGATTACATCGTTGGCCTGGACATCGGCACGACCAAGATCTGTTGCATTATCGGCGAGCGAACTCCCGAAGGCGGCGTTGACATTATCGGCCTCGGCCAATACCCTTCCCGGGGCCTGCGTAAAGGGGTTGTCGTCAATATTGACAGCACCGTGGAGTCGATCAAAAGCGCCGTTGAAGAAGCGGAACTCATGGCCGGTTGCGAAATTGATTCGGTATTTGTAGGAATTGCCGGTGGACACATCAACAGCCTCAACAGTCATGGGATCATCGCCGTTAAAGGAAAAGAGATCATCGCAAAGGATGTGGACCGGGTGATCGAAGCGGCCAAGGCGATCGCCATTCCTCTCGACCGGGAGGTCATTCATGTGCTTCCGCAGGAGTATATCGTGGACAGCCAGGACGGAATCAAAGACCCGCTGGGAATGGCGGGTGTGCGCTTGGAAGCCAAAGTGCACGTTGTCACCGCCGCCGTCACTTCGGCGCAAAATATTGTGAAGTGCGTCAACAAGGCGGGGCTGGGAGTGCAGGATATCGTTCTTGAGCAGTTGGCGTCGAGCGAATCGGTGCTTTCCAGTGACGAAAAAGAACTGGGCGTGGCCATGATCGATATTGGCGGTGGAACCTCGGACATGGCCATATTTTTCCAGGGAGCCATCAA
>JAJFIL010000099.1 GCA_021774965.1 Alphaproteobacteria bacterium | reverse complement strand
TCCGTGATCAGAACGCCAATGCCGCGGTCTTTCAAGTGTCCCACCAGGCTGCGGATATCGCCAATGGCAATTGGATCGATCCCGGCAAAGGGCTCGTCCAACAGCATGAAGGCAGGGTTGGTGGCCAAAGCGCGAGCGATTTCCACCCGGCGGCGCTCTCCTCCGGAGAGAGCCAATGCAGGGGTTGCGCGCAAATGGGTAATTGAGAATTCAGCCAGTAGATCATCCACCAGCAAGCGGCGCTTTTCAGCTTCCGGCTCTACCAGTTCGACAACGGCGCGGAGGTTTTCTTCAACAGTGAGCCCGCGGAAGATTGATGATTCCTGCGGCAGGTATCCGATACCCAGACGCGAGCGCCGATACATCGGCAGCTTGGTCACGTCATGGCCATCAATTTCAATACTGCCGTAGTCCACAGGTATCAGCCCAGTAATCATATAAAAGCAGGTGGTCTTACCTGCCCCGTTGGGGCCCAGAAGGCCCACCACTTCACCGCGCTGAAGACTTAAAGAAACACCACGCACGACCGGCCGGCGCTTGAATGATTTCCCGATGCGCTCCACCCGGAGCCCATGGGATTCAGCAACCAACTTTGGCCCCCCCGCATCTTCGTCTTGCGAGTTGTGAGCCGCGTTTTCACTCTCTCCCCAGCGTTCGGTCATTGGACAGGTTCGCTCTTAATTTTCGATGAATTGGAGCTAATCATGTAGCTACTCGGAGACATCTGCTTCAACTTCTTCAGGGGACGGAGGTTCGCTGTCGTCAGGTATGGTAAAGAGACCGCGCACCCGGGTGTCGCCCTCCTCACCATCATCGGCCTCCCGAACCATGGAAGCGCCGCCTTCGATGCGGCTTCGCCCCGTCGCAAGGTTAATGATTAGCTGGTCCCCTTCAATGACATTTGGCCCTTGGGTCAGCACAACATTGCCTCCCATGGTGACCGTCTCGGACGCCACATCATAGATCGCCCAGTCCCCTCGGGCCGTCTCGCGCGGAGAGGAGACATGCACTTCGCCATTGGCATTAAGCCGGGTGACATCGCTGCCCGAGCCTTCGCCCGCTTGATAGTGAATTTGCACCTCATCGGCCTGCAGGCGCAGCTCGCCTTGGGTGGCGTCCACGTTTCCGGTGAAGACCGCCATGCGTTCTTCCTGACGCACTTCCAGCGCTTCGGCAGCGACTTCAATGGGAAGGCTTGTATCAAGAGGCTGGCCGGCCTGATCGAGAAAGCCGCCTTGCTGCGCAAAGGCGGCAAGCGGGGCCAATGTGGCGAGGAATACTCCGAGGATTAGCGAGCGGGGGCGGATCATCTTGGGCACTTCGCCTTTCTGACGATGTTGGATGACTTGGATTTAGTTGCCACCCGCCGTACCGGTCGAGGGAGTGGCCAAGGAACCGGGTTGCGAATCAGGTGGGTAGATCAGCATGCGGACATTACCATCAAATCGCAAAGTTTCCCCAGCATCATTGGCGGCAAAGCTGTCTGCGCGCAAGGTCCCCATTGGCCCCTGAGCCTGAACAGCAGTATCGCTCATCACGCTGCGCTCATCAAACTGCACCACAGCGCTATCGGTATGAAACTCGTACCCTGTGTCAGAATAAAGGTCGATGGCTCCTTCCAGAACCAGAGTTTCGGCTTCTGTGTTCAAAACGCCCTGTTCAGCGGTGACAGAAACCCAGGCATCCTCACCCAAGGTCATATCCGCCTGAATGGTCTCCAGCGTGACGGTGCGCGGGTCGGCAGCATCCTGAATGGCTGCATCGGCGGTGACCAGGAAAGGTCGACGTTCATTATCGACGCCGGAAAAGCGCGGGTTGACCATGCGCAGGTCATTGTCCACATGCTGAACCGAGGTAAAGCTCACGGTCAGACTGTCGTCGGCATCATAAAGCAGCACAAAAAGAAGCGTGGCGGCGAAAATAGCAAAGGCAACGATTGGCAGCAAAATCTTCAAGGTGCGCACAAAGCGGCTGTAGCGTTCAGCGTGGCGTAAGGTCTGATCTCGGCGCGCCTCAAAGGCAGCACCCATAGGCATCTGGCTAGGGCGTGGGCGCGGCGCAGGTTCCTGAGCCGGTGAGACATCACCAGCTGGAATGGCCTGCTCGCCAAAGGGCACCACTTGTTCTTCGCTCAAGCTCAATTCTCCAAAAATGCCAATGGCTCCACCGGTGCCACATGCCCGAAAACCTCACACGAATTCATTCAAATCCCGTGTGCATAAAAGATCGCCCGACTATCGCATCTGGATAGACCCGAGTTCTCTTACCTATGTGTTAATACCAGGCCCCCCGCCTTGGCTTTAACCCAAGTCTCGATGACGGCAGGAGACGCCCTGCCTGTGGAGAAGTATGGGGATGGGGACCGCATGAATCAACGCAAATCAGCGTAAACACGCCATTTTGTGCGGCGCACAATAATGTGACTGGGGATAGATGCAACCCCTAGTGAGAAAATATATCTATTTCGGGCCATCCGGCGAGATCGAGTCGCGCACGAGTAGGCAGGAAATCAAACGCCGCCTGAGCCAGCTCTGTCCGCCCTTCCCGGGCCAGCATGCCGTCCAACGCCTCACGCATACGGTGGAGATAGAGAACATCCGACGCCGCATAGTCCATTTGAGCCTTGGTAAGCTCCGCCGCGCCCCAATCGGAGCTTTGCTGCTGCTTGGAGATATCCACCCCAACCAGCTCCCGGCAGAGATCTTTCAGCCCATGGCGATCCGTATAGGTCCGCACCAGCTTGGAGGCGATCTTGGTGCAATAGATCGGCTGGCAGGTAACCCCGAGATATTTCTCCATCACCGCCACATCAAAGCGGGCAAAGTGAAACAGCTTCAGAACCGATGCGTCGGCCAGCAGCGCCTTCATATTGGGCGCATCGTACGAGGCTCGATCGAATTGAACCAAATGCGCTGAGCCATCGCCACTGGAAAGCTGCGCCAGGCACAGGGGATCGCGATGGGGGTTCAGCCCCATGGTTTCGGTATCAATGGCGACGATCTTGCCAAGGTCCAACCCGTCCGGCAGGTCGCCCCTATGCAGGGTAATTTCAGGTTTCTTGCTCATGGGGCGCGTTTTAGACCCAAGCGCGAAAAGATGCCAGTTTTTCCTCGCGGCTCTCGCGGTGTCAGGCCTGCGGAGCGACTGCTTTCAATCAGATAGAGGCCGAAGATCATGAAAGGGATGCCCCAAACCATGGCGTTCGTGAATGACCATGCCATGAGGAAAACAAGAGCAGCCCCAGGAACCACATGAACCAAGGTCCAAAACCAGCTCCAGAATGGACGATCCTTATTCCAGTACCATAGTGTAGTGGGAAGCCTAGCCGGTATGAGCAGAACAATCCCTGTAATGACAAGTATTGGCCAGCTAGTGCGCGCAAAACTCTCAACTCCCCAAAGTGGTATGCCAATACTATCTGCCCACCATGGGTAATAGTGTCGAAAAAATTCGATATGAATAGATAGCCACCAAGAAGCCATTACCCCAAAATGAACAATCGTCCCGTAGGCAATAAATCTCCATCGCGCTCGCGGAGTCTGTGAATTGGTGAGCGTTTCCATACTGTAGATGCGGACTATTTTGCCGACCAAAGTTATTGCTTTGGATGAGTCGTGAATTTGTCGATCGCTTCCATCATGATCGCACTCTGGCTTTGAACGGGACAAATCCTTGCGCCGCACCCCGGTACCTAGATAGCTGAAGAGAAGGAGAAACGTCACTGCCGTGAGTACGAAGCCGATACCGGCATCTAGAAGGAACCACTTTTTCGTTCTGGCGGCTCGCATCTCGGCAAACCATAGGTCATTGAATTCCTTTCGTGCGTCTCTCGCTTCGTCGGCCGAAAGGCTATCAGAGACATGTGGTGATGCATTCAGCAAGTATCGCGCAAGCTCATCATCATGATACTCTGGGACGGTTATCGAAAACCCGATGAGCCCGATCCCGACGACCAGCAACAAAAACAACGCCCCAAGTACCCGCATTCGAAATCTCCACCCTTGAATTGAGTGCAAGAGATACTTCGATTTGGGCGGGAAGGCGGCGGCGCTTGGGCTATAGTTAGGCTCCTGAACCCAATGCCCTACACCGCCACCAGGTACACCAGAAACAAGACCACCATCACAACATCAACGATGGCATTCATAACGGCGGGTTTGCCTTTAAGCTCACTCATCCGCATAAAGATCAATGCTGAATAAGATGCCTTGCTGGCAATGGCGAACCACAAAACGGGAATGCGGATTTCCTCGTGCACCCCTGCCATAATCAACAA
>JAJFIL010000098.1 GCA_021774965.1 Alphaproteobacteria bacterium | reverse complement strand
CGCAAGCTGGTAGTCATCAACCGCACCATGCGATCAAAGACAATCTCCAGCATGGGCAAGCGCTCATAAGAGACAAGCGCGGAATTGATAATGGCGCGAATGCCGCTTTTGTCGTCGCCGTCGCCATCATCGACATCAAAGCCTAGAAGGCTGTCAATTTCGTCCTGGTCGAGCACCCGTTCCGGCGGGGTTTCTTCTTCTTCCTCGTTCCAGGCCTCGGCCATTTCATCTTGATTGACTTCGCCGCCCTCGTCGGCTTCAGCGCCCCAGGCCGCAGCCATGGCATCCTGATCGACGTCGCCGCCTTCGGCTTCAGCACCCCAGGCCGCAGCCATGGCATCCTGATCGACTTCTTCTTCTGTGTCCGCATCACCCGACATCTATTGATCGGCCTTCTATTGAATAATCATATCGCGGAAAAGCACGTCATAAACCTCAATGGGTTCTGCTGCCGCGTTCACGCGGCGCAATAGCTCTTCCTTTAGACGAAACATGCCCGCAGACCCTTGCAGGTCCTCAAGGCGCAGCTCTCGCAGATACAGCTGAAACTGATCCACAACGCGCGGCATGATGGGGTCTAGCTCATGGGGTTCCACATCATGGGAAATCTCGATGGCGACCTGAAGCTTCAGGTAAATAATGCGCCCATCCGAAGTGTTGAGGTTCACCAGCATTTCCGGCAAATCTACAAAGGTCACGTCAGCGGCATTGCGATGGGAAGAACCCTCCGCGCCATGCTCACCTTCTACGGCCTCGGCATGTTGATCCTCGACCTCATGGACTTCTTCTTCAGGGCCTGAAAACACACCCAGGAAGAAGAGAACGGCCAAGATAACCACCAGGCCACCGATGGGAGCACCGGCAAAAAGGACAAGCTTCTTGCCCGGCAAACGACTTTTCTTGCCACCGTCTTCGCCGGTGCCTTCTTCGTCGTCTTCGTTTATGGTTTCTGCTTCGTTATCCGCCATGGTTAACGGGATCCTAAAAAACTGTGGTCGCTTCGCCCGAGGGCTTTTCAAAAACGAGATTAGAAGCTGTTGTGTTAAGGATTAGTTGGCGTGGCGCATTCATGAGGCGATGCTGGGTAATTTCTGCCGCAAAACCTCCTCGCCTGATCATCCTTGCCCGGACATTTCCGCCTGCCCCACCCATAAGCCATTGAAATTACTCACTTTCAAAACTGGCATGGGGAGTGCAGATGACAAGCCGAACCCGCGCTGAATGCGCGTTAAAAAATGAGGCATGGCATGGAAACCGCACTTTTGGTCGGTCTTTCACGGCAAATGGCGGCTCGCCGCAACATGGACGTGATCGCCAACAACCTGGCGAACATGACGACCACCAGCTTTAAAGCTGAAAGCGTCATATTTGAGGAATACCTGGTCGACATGACCAATGAGGATGGCTCAACCAGTCAGGTCTCTATGGTCCTTGACCGCGGCACCTCCCTGAATTTCTCCGAAGGACGTATGGACCCCACGAATAATCCCTTTGATCTGGCGATCAGTGGGGAAGGCTTTTTCGTGGTCGAGACGTTCGACGGCGACAGATACACCCGCAACGGCCACCTCGGCACAAATGAGGAAGGCCTTCTGGTGGATGGCGCAGGTCATCCCGTCCTGAATATGGATGGCGATGTCATTACCCTGCGCCCCGAAGATGGCATCCCGTCCATTGCCCATGACGGCACCCTGACCACGCGGGAAGGCAATGTGCTGGACCGCATCAATCTGGTCTCCTTTGAAGATACATCTCAGATGGAGAAAGTGGGCGACAGCCTCTACACCACAGATCAGGCCCCTATGGCGGCAGAAAATGCGGGCATTCTTCAAGGGACCATCGAGACATCAAACGTTGTTCCCATTCTGGAAATGACACGGATGATCAGCGTCAGCCGCGCCTACCAATCTATTTCAAAAATGATCGAAACCAGCGACCAGCTGACCCGGGACACGATCCGGCGTCTGGCCGACACAAGTGCATAAATGAAATTTCTGGCACCTAACCAGCGCCTAATCGGAGGAAAGACAGATGAGAGCTCTTAGCATTGCATCAACCGGCATGTTGGCCCAACAGCTGAACGTGGAGGTTATCTCCAATAACATCGCCAACATGAACACCACGGGCTTTAAACGCCAGCGCGCTTCGTTCCACGATCTTCTGTATCAAAACGTCGAACGCACAGGTGCTGCCTCTTCGGATGCAGGCACGGTAAACTCCAATGGTGTGCAGATCGGTGTGGGCGTGCGCGCCGGTGCTGTCTATCGCATCGCCGAGCAAGGCGACTTGCAGTCCACCGAAAACATGTTCGACATGGCCATTCAGGGTCGGGGTTATTTCCGCATCCAGATGCCGGATGGGGATTATTCCTACACCCGCGCCGGTGCCTTTGGCCTCAGCCCAGACGGGCAAATGGTGACCGCGCAAGGCTATACGCTGATGCCCGGCATCGCCATCCCCCAAGATGCAACAGACGTTTCCATCAATGCCCAAGGCGAAGTGATGGCCATGATCCCTGGTGATACGGGCCCAACGGTTCAAGGTCAGTTGGAAATGGCAACCTTCTTCAACGAAGGCGGCCTGGAAGCCATCGGCCAGAACCTGTTCAAGGAAAGCGCTGCTTCGGGCTCTGCCAATGTGGGCACACCGGGCACAGATGGTTACGGCAGCATCATCCACGGCATGTTGGAAACTTCCAATGTGAACGCCGTGGCAGAGATCACCAACCTGATCACCGCCCAGCGCGCCTATGAGATGAACGCCAAAGTGATTTCCGCAGCAGACGAAATGCTGTCCGTCACTTCGAACCTTAAATAGATGAGCCTGAACTAGGATTTGAGGATTGATCAGATGATTAGCCGGAACACACAAAAAGTGCTGCTCCAGATCGCCGTGCTGGCAGGGGCAACAATGCTCGCCACCTCAGCTTATGGGGCCGAACTGACCCTGCGCGGAGACATGGAAGTGATCGAGGATACGATCTATCTCAGCGACGTCTTCAACGGCGTTCCGCTGGATACCGATGGTATTCTGGCCCGCTCCCCTGCCCCGGGAGAACGGGAGCTTTTTCGCGTGCATGATCTTGAGGATGCAGCGGAACGTGCAGGCCACACCTGGGCTAATGATGAGCGCGTTCGCCGCGTAACCATCACCCGCGCCAGTCACGCCGTTGAAGCCGACGAGATCGCAACCTTGATCGAGCGCACTTTGGTGGCCGAGGGATATGGAGACCGGTTCAACGTGAATCTCTCCAACCGGTCTTATGTGTTGCACCTTCCTTTGGATCAGGCACCAAGTGTTGCCATTGAGCGGCTGCAGCATGACGCCCGTACGGGATATTTCGAAGTCAGCCTCAGCGCACCGGGCCTTGGCTCAGACCTTGCGCCCTTGCGCGGTCGCGCAACGGCCGTGCTTGAGATCCCGGTCCTAAGCTCGCAATTGCCAATCAACACCGAAATCTCCGCAAGCGATATCAATTATATCGAAGTGGCCGCTGACCGTTTGAGCCAGGGCATGGTGCTGGACGCCTCCGAGCTTATCGGTATGGCACCCCATCGCAATGTGCGCGCCGGGCAGCCCGTGCGCCGCAGCGATATCGGCGCGCTTATAGTTGCCGAACAAGGAAGCCGTTTGCGCATCGCCTATCAAGTCCCTGGCATGAGCCTGACTGTTATCGGCGAGGCCCTGGAAGATGGTGCCCTGGGTGAGGTCATCCGCATCCGGAACACGACTACGCACAATGTATTTGAAGCGCGGATCCTGGGCCCCGGCACCGCTGAGGCGATCCCCAGCCTTGCCGCGTCTCCCCTGACCGTCAGTATGAACTAAGGAGTGGATGAGATGTCACTTAATTTCGCCAAACTTACCGGAACATTTGCCCTCGCAGCAATGCTTGCCGGATGTGGCGCCGCTGGTGCTGCACGGGATGTGATTGCCGGGCCGCAAATGACCCCGATCACAAACCCAATCGCTGCCCGGGACTATACACCGGTCGCCGTGCCCATGCCTGCGCCTCAGCCCGATGTCCATCTGGCGAACTCTTTGTGGCGGACAGGCTCAACCGATTTCTTCCGCGATCAACGCGCCGGAAACGTTGGCGATATCGTCACCATACTGATTGACATCAGTGACAGCGCCGCGGTAGCCAATTCCACCAGCCGCTCTCGCACCAATGCGCAAGATAGCGATCTTACGGCCTTCCTGGGCATGGAAGGCAGCCTGAGCAACATCCTGCCTGAGGCCATTTTGCCCAGCGCCACCACCAGCTTTGGCTCGAACAATTCATTGGCTGGCACCGGCACCATCAACCGCCAGGAAAACGTGACCATGTCGGTCGCCGCCCTGATCACGCAGACCCTTCCCAATGGCAATCTGGTGATCCAGGCCCGTCAGGAAGTGCGCGTCAATGCAGAACTGCGTGATCTTTGGGTGACCGGCATCATCCGGCCCGAGGATATTTCCAACGACAACACCATCGAGCATACGCAAATTGCCGAAGCTCGTATTTCCTACGGCGGCCGCGGGGACATCACCCGCATGCAACGCGCACCTTGGGGCAGTCAGATTTATGAGGCCATATTTCCTTATTAGTCTCGATCCAGGTTTCAGGTTTTCAGTTTCAAGAATGCAGTGAACTGCGTTTCAGTTCCATGCTGGTCGGGAGTGGTTCCCCGACCTCTGAAGAACGGGTGATGTCAAAACGACGTCACCCGTTCGTCTGTTTGGCAACTGCCGTACAAAAGAGACCGACGTCGCCCGGTTTAACCGGGCGATCCATGCTGCCGCAAAGATGGACACCCCGGTCAAGCCGGGGCGCGTCAACAATAGAGATAGTCATTCCGCGATTCATTCCACTACTGTCCGGTTTAGCGTTCACTCTTTTTGAACAATCACCGAGATTGCGAATTGCCTTCGGCATACCCCCCATCCTGACCTTCCCCCGCAAGGGGGGAAGTGAAGCTGGGAGCGGCTTTCATAAATCACCTCCCC
>JAJFIL010000097.1 GCA_021774965.1 Alphaproteobacteria bacterium | reverse complement strand
GGCGCTTTTGGGCTGGTTGATCCTGTCTGAAAACATCACCTGGCTGCAGGGTGCGGGCGCATTTGTGATTATGGTGGGTATTTGGTTTGCCCGGCGCAAGACAAAGGACCCCATCAATGACCTCGGCTGAGGACATGAAGGTGATCTTGCAGGAGGCCTTTATGGCGGGGGTAAAAGCCGCTCATCCTGACGCTTTTCTCGCTCGCGCAGATGTGCGCGAAACTATTGCCCAGGCAGCAAAGTCCTGCACTGGAAGGGTGTTGGTGCTGGGTGCTGGAAAAGCTGCCGCCGCCATGGCTGCCGCCCTTGAGCGCGAATGGCCGGGAGAGCTGTCGGGTTTGGTTGTCACCCGGGGCGGTTATGAAGTTCCGACCAAGAACATCGAAGTTGCCATTGGCGGACACCCTTACCCGAAGAGCCAAAGCGCCGAGATTGCAACGCGCATGCTGGCACTGGCTTCTGAACTTGGGGAAGGTGATCTGCTGATCGGTCTTTGGTCCGGCGGCGGCTCAGCGCTTTTAGCCTGCCCGCCAGAGGAGGTACTATTTGAAGCGTTCCGTGGACTGACGAAAGAGCTTCTTAAATCAGGTGCTGACATCCACGAGATCAACACCGTCCGCAAGCACCTCAGCCAGATTGCCGGAGGGCGACTGGCACAAGCCGCAAGCCCAGCGCATCTGATCAACCTTGTCATCCCTGATGTGGTGGACGAAGGAAATGAGGCCGCAACGCTTTCGGCAATCGCATCAGGGCCCGCCGTGCCGGACCCAACCACGTTGGAACAAGCACTTGCCGTTCTGGCTAAATACGAATGCGCAATGGATCCGGCCATCAACGCTCACCTGAGCGACCTTGCCAATGAGACACCAAAATCCTGGCCTGCGATCCACCTCGCCGCCCAGCAAACGCTCACGCTATCGGCGGATGCTGCGGTGGCGGCGGCAGCACAAGTATTCCAAGCCCGCGGATTTGCTCTAGTGCCCACTCTCGGAAACCTCACAGGCGATGCTACAGAGATTGCCACCAGCCAAGCCGAGCTCGCCCTATCCAAAGTGGAAGCCGGAGTACCGACTGCGATCATCTCCGGTGGCGAGCTGACAGTGAATGTGACGGGCACCGGAACCGGTGGTCCCAATCAGGAATTCGCACTGGCTTTCGCCATTGCCTTGGCCAGCGCAAAAGGTATCTATGCCCTTTCCGGCGACACTGACGGGATTGATGGGATGGGCGAGGCGGCGGGAGCTTTCATCGCCCCAGATACACTTGCGCGCCTGCGCGCAGCTGGCATAGACCCCCAAAAAGCACTGACCAACAATGACGCGGGCGGGGCTTTTGCCGCCAATGGCGATTTATTGATCACCGGACCTACGTTTACGAATGTCAACGATCTGCGCCTGATCGTCATCAATGGTTAACAAAATCCTTCCATGGTGGGACTGAGCTAAACTCCCAAACCCGGACGGGCCAGCAAATGCAACGCCGCCAACGTAATGTAAAAATCCTCGCCACCCTTGGTCCGGCCTCCAATTCGCGAGACGAAATCGAAACCCTATTCGAAGCGGGCGCAGATGTCTTTCGCATCAATATGAGCCACACCAGCCATGAAATGCTGGCCGAGCTTCATGGGCGCTTGCGCGATATTGAGACGCGTCAGGGGCGACCCGTTCCAATTCTGGTGGACCTGCAAGGCCCCAAGTTGCGCATTGGTAAGTTCAAGGATGGCGAGATCATTCTAAAACCCGGCGCGCGGTTCCGCATGGATCTGGACACCGCCCTTGGGGATGAGCATCGCGTCTCCCTGCCCCATCCGGAGATCCTTCAGGCGCTCTCTCATGGGCACACACTATTGCTGGACGATGGCCGCATTCGTCTGGAAGTCACCGCGGCAGCGGATGATCATGTCGAAACCGAAGTTGTTATCGGCGGCAAACTTTCCAACCACAAGGGTGTCAATGTTCCGGATACGACATTGCCGCTGGCCGCGCTGTCAGACAAAGATCGTGCCGATCTGAATCGGGCACTGGAATTGGGCGTTGATTGGGTCGCACTTTCCTTTGTGCAGCGCCCTGCTGACGTTGCCGAGACAAAAAAGATCGTTGCCGGTCGTGCCGGCGTTATGTCTAAAATCGAAAAACCTGCCGCGCTGGATCATTTGCAGGAGATCATCGAGCTCTCAGACGCCATCATGGTGGCGCGGGGAGACTTGGGGGTTGAGCTGCCTATCGAGGAAGTTCCAGCCTGGCAAAAACGCATGGTACGTGCCGCCCGCCGCGCCGGGCGCCCGGTCGTAGTGGCCACCCAAATGCTGGAGACCATGATCACCTCACCTATGCCGACGCGGGCTGAAGTCTCAGATGTCTCCAACGCCATTTATGATGGGGCAGATGCGGTGATGTTGTCGGCTGAATCCGCGGCCGGGGATTACCCTGTTGAAGCGGTGACCATGATGAACCGCATAGCTGAGACCGTGGAGGCCGATCCTTCCTATCGGTCTCTCATCGAAATGCAGCGCAATGAGCCAGAACCCACAACGGCAGATGCCATGATGGCAGCCGCCCGAACAATCACGGAGACCATTCGTGTGGCGTCCATTGTTTGTTACACGACCTCTGGTTCAACAGGTCTTCGCGCGGCGCGGGAGCGACCCAATGTGCCCATCCTGGCCTTCACCCCCGTCTCCCATACAGCTCGGCGATTAAGCCTGGCCTGGGGCATTCACTGTGTGTTGACCGAAGACGCCAATGACTTTGATGACATGGTCAGCCGCGCCTGCAACATTGCTCAACGCGAAGGGTTTGCCCGGGAGGGGGAGCGTATTGTGGTGACCGCAGGCTTGCCTTTCGGCACACCAGGGGCAACCAACATGTTGCGCATGGCTTATGTGCGTAGCAAGCGATAGGTCTTCGGATTCCCTTTAGCGTTCTGCCAAAGCGGCAATAGCTGCGGCCACTTCATCGGTGGCAGCGTGGTGAGGCATGTGCCCGACCCCTTCCAGCACAATCAGCTCAGAACCAATGACCTCTGCATGTAAACGATAGCTGTTTTCTTCGGAGGAAATCGCATTGTCTTGATCTCCAGTGATGATGGTCATTGGTGTACGGATGGATCTATACCCCTGACGCATATCGGCCAGGGCCGGACCGATGGCTGAAAAATCCCGGGCATCGCTCAACATTCGATCAGGGTCGAGCACGAGGGCAAGGCCGGAGCGATCGATATAGTTTTCCGGCGGCTCATTCGGGCCAAAAAACCTCTCCATAACCGCACCCATGGAGCCAAGAACCAACGGCGGCAAAAATGTTTGTCGCGCCAGACCTCCACCGACGGGCATTCGAGCGACATCATAGATAGTGATCCGTTCTTCCGACGGATGTGTGGCCCCTGACAAAAGCACAACGCCTTTAACGTCTTGCGGAAACTCCAGAACATAGGCCAAGGCCACGGCAGCACTCCAGGAATGGGCCACCAGTACGGGCTGGGCCACCCCCATTTCACCCAGTGCAATGTGGATCAACTGGGCTTGTTCTCTTGGGTCTTCTAAGTGCAATCCCTCTGGCCGGGTGCTGTGGCCCAGGCCGGGGCGATCAAATGCAATAACACGATATTCCGAGGAGAGAGCAGGCATCAGGCTCATCTCCATGTCGCGAGCATTGAGCATTGAGCCATGCATCAGGACAATCGGCCGCCCTTCGCCTTCTTCTACGTAATGTAATCGCGCACCAGCAACGTCGATAAACGTGCCCTGGGCCTGAAAGTTTGACTCCGTTCGCGACCAGATACCAAGGCTCAACAAATGAAGCCCCACCAGCATCAGAACAGGAATGCCAACAATGATCAGCAATCGGAACATCGCTCAGGTTTCTTTTCTGGTTTCCTAGAGACCGGCGCCAGCGGCCTGAGCCTCATGGCGGGCCAGTTGAGCACGCAACTCTTCGCTTAACGGGTAGTAAGTCAGAGCCTGGCGGCTTGTCATCAGAGCGCTGGCGCTATGGCCTTGAGCCTCAAAGGCGCGGGCAAGCAGGGCAAGGCTCTCATAATAATCAGGGGCCCGTTCCACCGCTTCCATGGCATCCCGAAATGCCGCTTCCGGGCGGTTCATTCCCAAATAGATATCACCGCGCAGGACATAAGCCTCAACCAGGTTCTCATCCAGTATCAGCGCCCGGTCGAGCTTATAAAGCGCGATGGGCATGTCACCATCTTCAATCACCAATTCAGACTGACTGACCAACACCTCCGCACTGGCGCTAGCCGATTCGCTGTAAACCTCGCCCAGGGCATCTGCAATTTCCGAGGCCTCGCTCGCAGTTCCTGCCATCGCCAATCTGGCGGTCAGGACATCGATGATATCCGGCCGTCCGCCTTCTTCCGCCGCCATAAGGGGCGCAGCAAGGCCAAGGGTCAAAATGATGATTGCTAAAATGCGCATGAGTCGGATGATAGTCGCTGGCGTTGGTCATTGCCAACCCGGGAGCGTCCTATGATGAAGGAGTTGTGATGAACAGCAATAAGCCCACAAAACCCAGGCCACCGGAGGGGTTTGAACCCTTTGCCCACGCAGATGGGTTTGCTGACCATGTGGGGCCGCTTTTCATGGCCATTCGAGATGGCAAATCCTCATTGGGTTTCTTTGTGGAGCCTCATCACTGCAATCCAGCCGCAATCTGCCATGGGGGTATGATGATGACGGTTATGGACATGGCCATTGGGGTGGCCGTTGCCATGGCAGCCGAGAACAGTGGTTTTACCCCATCGGTCAACCTGACCTACGATTTCGTAGCCCCCGGCTATCCTGGCGATTGGCTGGAAAGCAAGGTGGACTGGGTTCACACGACCTATAAGACCGGGTTTGCCAATGGCTATTTAATTGGCCCGAAGGGACCGGTCATGCGGGCCAATGGGATCTGCAAGATCGTCCGGGGCAAGGATGAGCGCTTTGAGCTTAAAAGCGGCAAGAAATTCGACTTTCCCCCTAAGAGTACATAGGCGCCCTACGTCACGTAAGCTGCTCAAACGAATTCGGGCCGCCCAGAAATACCTGGACGACCCGATTTCAAACTTGAAATGCCTCTCAATTAGTCGAGCTGTTCAGCCCAACCATTGGCGTAGATCGGCACCATTGGAACGCCCAAGGATGCGCCTCGGCGTGCTGCTGCCTGCGAGGTCTCACCATGGAAACGATAAGTCAGGGTGAGGCCGTAAATCCGCTCGTTGAGCGTGTCATTCTCGGTTGTCGCATCGTAACGATTGAAGCTGGCATAGACACGAGCATGGATCGGCAGGTCCAGCACGCGTGTCTGCGCATGCAGGGTCGCACCGGAGAACTCACCTTCGTCATTGCCATCAATATATGGGTTTGCATTCGCGAGAGACCCCTCGACACCAAAGGAAGTATCTTCCCACAGGAAGTATGAGCCACCAGCGCGAAGCATATAACCGGCGTTGAAGCCTTCTTCTTCCCCGTCGCTGCGAATGTTGTCACCATAACCAATCTGACCAAAGATATGGATGTCATCCAGCATGGTCTGGGCTTCGACGCCTGCCATCCACATGGAATAGTCATCATCTTGATTGAGCCAGGTATGGCCGTATCCAGCAAAGACGCCCCAATGGACGCCATTATCATAGGACTTGGTCAGGTGGCCTGCGAAAATGCCTGTGTATTCCGGTTGTTCAAACGGATCGTCGGCACTTTCATGATCATAGCCTTCGATGCGAGCGTCCAGCGCCCAGCCAAGGGTTGGAGAGAACTGCCCCTCAATGGTTGCATCAAGGGCACCAAATCCGTAGGACCCGCTACCATCATCTGTTGAGCTGTTGTCATAGGCCCCAATGGAACCTGACACCCAGCCAGTATAATCTCGTGCTTGTGATGGTGCTACTGTCACGCCGACAATTGCCAGCGCCGCAATTGCGGTCGCAAGATTTTTCATATTTACCCCCATTTACCCCCTGCTCCCCCCGGAGCAAGTAAGCCAGAGAGTACGATCCGGACGATTCGGAGTCAATTTGCCGCAACGATGTTCCGGCCCCTGCGGTGCAATGCAGCGACAAGTGCGACCTTTTAGGCACAACAAAAGCCGCGCATGCCTTGCGCTCACGGCTATTTGGCTTCGCCAAAGCCTCCGCGGGTGCGGGCCATCAGGCCCGGCGCGCAGTCGCGCTTGCGTTGCTTTCCGGGCAAAAGCTTGGGTTTTGTCAAAATTGTGGGATTACCGGATACCTAACAAACCTGTTTGTTAGGCAAGGCCAAGTGGCCGTCGGCCAGTTAGGCCGCTCCTCGAAGCGTATTGCCGTCCGGCAATTTAGCGTGAGAGAAAGTATTGAAGCTTAACCCTGGCGGGCTTTGAAGCGCTTCTTGACCTTATTGATCACATAGACACGACCGCGGCGGCGAACGACTTTACAGTCCTTGTCGCGATTTTTCAGCGTCTTCAATGAGTTACTTACTTTCATCGGTCTTAACCTTTGCCACCTGGCAGTCAAATATGAGCCTTGCGGCTTCCAAAGAGGCGCGGAACTTAGCCATGGCCCTGCACCCTGTCAACAGGGCCGCCACACACCCAACCAAGATCGTCGCAAATGGCGAAAAAGTGACGTTTTCCGCCTCCCGCTTTAACCAGTTTACCCCTATTATCCTGCCCTGATTTGGTCCCGTATTGGCGGTTCGGGCGTTGAGTATTTGGCTTTTAGTTCGATTAAGACAGCCTAATGGCAGTTGAAGGGATCTTATAATGCGGTTCGCAGTGCGCGGCGTTTGGGCCATCTTTGCGCTTTATCTCACCATTTCAGCGGCTTTTGCCCAGGAAAACCCCAGCTTCGTCGCCTGGCGCGAAGCCTTTCGCGTGGAAGCTTTGGCCGCCGGGATCTCCGCAGCCACCTTCGATTCGGCCTTTGACGGGGTCAATGTCAGCGAAAGGGTCCTGCAGGCCGACGCCAGCCAACCTGAGTTCACCCGCACGATCTGGAGCTATCTGGACGGTGCCGTCTCCGCGCGGCGCATCCGCCTGGGCCAGCAAAAGCTGGCTGAGAACGCCGATATGCTGGATGCCGTTGAAGAACAGTATGGCGTGGATCGTCATATTGTCGTGGCGATCTGGGGCATGGAGAGCGACTTTGGCCAAGTGCGCGGCGACATCAGCATCATCCAGGCGCTTGCTACCCTGGCCTATGACGGCCGGCGGGCAGCCTGGGGACGCGAGCAATTGATTGCGGCATTGCGCATCCTTGAAGAAGGAAACATGACGTCAGAGCAGATGCGCGGGTCTTGGGCTGGTGCCATGGGGCATACTCAATTCATCCCCACATCCTATCTTCAGTATGCGGTGGATTTTGATGGGGACAACCGGCGCGATCTTATTGGCTCCCATACGGACGCATTGGCCTCTGCCGCGAACTATCTGGCTCGCAATGGATGGAGCAATGGTCAAAGCTGGGGCCAGGAAGTGGTCCTGCCAAGCGATTTTGCCTACGCCCTCAGCGGACGTCACAATGTCCAGAGCCTGAGCCAGTGGAGCAGTCTGGGCGTCCATCTGGCGGGCGGAAGCCCATTACCTGCTACAGACGAGATGGCTTCCATCATCGCGCCCGCAGGGTCCCAAGGGCCAGCCTTTTTGATCCACAATAATTTCAGCGTGATCATGCGCTATAACAACTCCACCTCGTATGCCATGGCCATTGGCCACCTTGCGGATCGTTTGCGGGGTGGGCCTGCTTTCGTCGGTGCGTGGCCACGGGACGCCCGCCCCCTGAACCTTTCCCAGCGGCGGGAGGTTCAAAACCTGTTGTCTATTCACGGCTATAGCCCCGGACCTGCGGACGGTATCATGGGCGCACGCACTCGAGCGGCAGTGAGGTCCTTTCAAAGACGCGCCGGCGTTACCGAAGATGGCTATGTCTCCATTGCGTTGCTGGAACAACTCCGCAATCACTAAAGATCGACGACGGGCTCATCTTCTTCCACTTCCATCTGAGCTTTGATGATGTGCGGGTCCACTGTGGCGAAAATCAAGATAACGATGGAAAGCAATGCCAGCAGCACATACATGGATTGCGGCGCGATGCCGTAGAGAAAGAACATAAAGACCGGCACCACAATATGCCCCGCAGCGCCAAGCCCACCCACGAGGCCAGAGATTGAGCCTTGTTCATCATGAGAGACCGCCAGACTTGCAGCGCCAGCAAGACCGGGGCGGGCCAGACCGAACCCAAGCCCCATAAGAACCACACCAAAGAAAAGCGTTGCGAAATTGTCTGACCAAATGAAGGCCGCAGCTCCAACCAGCGGCAGGATGGTTCCGATTTGGATAAGCGCTTGAGCTGGCAGACGAAACCTTTGCACGATCACAAGCTGCGAAAACAAAGACGCCATGGAGAGGCCCATCAAGGCAATGGACGTAAATTGGATACCCGCATGCGGATCCAATAGCAAAACATCCATCAGGAAAAAGCCCATGGTCTGAATGGGGATGGCATGGGCGATACCCATCAGCAAACTGACAATTTGAAACGACCGAATGCGCTTGTCTGTAAACTTCAGCTTTGGTCTTTCCTCACGCTCCTTCGGGCTGGTCTTTTCGGGTAAATAGAACCAAACCACTGCCGCACTGACCGCAGCAAGGATGGCAACGAAATAAAGGGGACTTAAGAGCCCGAAGGCGCTGGCAATAGGCCCACCAATTCCAGAGCCCAGTACAATGCCCAGTCCAAAAGCCGCCCCGATATTGGCCAATGACCGTGTGCGTTCCGCCCGGCTGGTGCGGTCAGCCACATAGGCCTGACTGGCTGCCATGGCCCCTGGACCAAGGGTGCCATAGATCGTCCGTGTGATGATCATAAGCGGATAGAGAATACCAAAGGTCAGCATGCCAGCCAGTCCGGCCCACACAACGCTGGCAAATAGAATGGTGGAAATGGCATATCCGCCAAGGCCGATCAGAATAACCGGCCTGCGCCCTAAAACATCTGATCGCCGTCCCCAAAAGGGGGACATGAACACCCAAACCAGCGCTGAGGAAGCAAAGACGGCCTGAACCTGATATTCCACCATGCCCAAATCCCGCGACAAAGCAGGCAACACCGCGAACATAATGGAATGCCCCATGCCCAGGCTCAGCAGGCAGACAAACAAAAGTCTGAACGAAAACTTACGACGCCTTTCCATGGCTACGCGGTCAGCAATAGCCCCGGCAATACGCTGGCTTTCAGACTGAACAGGGGTGATTTCCCCATCGCGCCCGGGGGATTTTGAATGGGGATCCATGGATGTCTCTGAATGTTTGTGTGCGTTTCATTCATACTAGGTGCTTAACCGTTGCACTGCAAAATCGTGTTTTACCAATGCGGTTTATGCGCTCATTTCACCCATCCTTAAGCCCTATCGTTAATACTGATCCTTGGCAGCATCTGGGGGGATGGGTGCGCGCCATAGGGATTAACGAATCGTAACGGGCAGTCGAGCATGCTTCAGATCATCGGAATTGTAGTCGTGTTTGTGATGGTGTTCGGCGGCTTCTGGCTCGCTGGGGGTCACTTTGAGGTGATCATCCACTCCGCCCCTTTAGAAATGGTCATTATTGGCGGCTCAGCCGTGGGCGCAATGATCATTGCAAATTCCGGTGGCAATCTCATGGCGACGCTGAAATCCTTTGGACGGATTTTTGCCGGGCCCAAATGGAAGGCTGCCGACTATAGCGATCTTCTGTGCTTGCTCTACCTGCTCACCAAGCTGATGAAGCAAAAAGGCGTCATCGCTCTGGAGAGCCATATCGAAAACCCGACGGAAAGCGCGATCTTCACGCGCTACCCGAAGATTTCAAAAGATCATTTTGCGCTGCATTTCATTTGCGACACATTGCGCATGATGACCATGAACTTCGAAGACCCCCACCAGGTCGAAGACGCGATGGACAAGCAGATTGAAAAGCATCATCACGAAGCGCTGGTGCCCGCTAATGCTTTACAAATGATGGCAGACGGCCTTCCGGCGCTGGGTATTGTTGCCGCCGTGCTGGGCGTGGTGAAGACCATGGGCTCTATCACCGAGCCGCCGGAAATTCTGGGCTACATGATCGGGTCCGCTCTGGTGGGAACCTTTCTCGGCGTGTTTCTCGCCTATGGCTTTGTGGGCCCACTGGGAACGCGCCTGACCCAGATCATTGAAGACGACACCCTGTTCTATCGCATTATTATGGATGTGCTGGTTGCCCATCTGCACGGCAATGCTGCTCAGATATCAGTGGAGATTGGTCGCGGGAATGTACCAACCACCATCCAGCCATCCTTCTATGATCTTGAGGAATCAATCAAAGAGATTCCCCCTGAGGTTGGGTGATGCAGAGTTGCCACGCTTTAAAAGCGAACTACCTTCGTAACGGCCTTAAAACTGTCACATCAGAAGATATACCCTATAATGGGTTTGAAGGACTCTGCCCGAATTCATCGGGCCTGGAGCCATTTTGGATGTGCTGGGACAAGAAAATGCGGCTGAAAAGCGCCATTTTTGCTGGTTTGTTGGCGACCACTGCCTTTGGCGGTGCGATGGCCCATGCCCAGGACAGCTCATCTGAGTATTGGGTCAATCCCGCCTTTACGTCAGTCTCACGGGGCGAAGCAGCCTTGGCGAGAACACTTTCCCCTACCCCAGGGCCTGTTGAAGTTCTGCCTTTGGGCTTCACGCTTACAGGCTATGCGGGTGTTGTGGGGCAGTTGGAGCTTGGCCGGGTCTCCCTGGAATCAGGTTCCACCAGCAATGACCTTCTGAGCTTTGCTTATCCTGGTGCAAATCTGGATGCCTTGGATCAGGCCGTGGGGGAAGCGAACATTCGCTGGAACATTACCCCTCAGGTGGCTTTTTCCACGTCCTTCAGCCGCGATATTGCAGACCCAACGGTTTCCGATGGTATACCAGTTTTTGAGGACACAATTGCCGGTGGGATCACTTATACGATCACACCGCGATTTGCCGTGAGCGCTCGGGGTGCTGTCACTGTTCCCACCGATGAAAACCAGTCCGAGGGTCTGGCAATTGCCGGGGATCAAGCCCAGGTGGGTGCCGCCTATTCTTTCATGCCGAATTTCACAGGCTCGGTAAATTACACCTACCAAAGCTATGACGGCCAGGAAGGCCAGCTGCGTCAGGATGAAAGCACCCTGTCCTTGTCTTTGACGGGTACATTCTAAAACCTGTTGGCTGAATACATTGCTGACTGATTACATTGTGGGCGGAACCTTGTTACAGGGTCTCGCCTTTTTTCATGGATGAATCAAATTTAGTCTGTGAGAAGATTAATTCGTTTCCAAACTTCTCTACACAGAAAGTGTGAGCGAGGGGCTTTCCTTGTTCGCATCCAGCGTCACAGGCACACCGAATGGCAATGTTGCCTTGATGGGACCATGCCCTGCCGGAAACTCTGAAACTACCGGGATACCCGGGAAGTGGCTCAGGATCATTTCCTGGGCGCTCTTGCCGAAGGGCACGTTTCCATCTTCTACCTCCACAAGGTCTGAGATGATGAGCCCCCTTACGCCTTTAAGAGATCCCGCGCGCCCAAGCTGCACAAGCGCTCGATCAAGGCGATAGATGTATTCACAAACATCCTCTATCAAAAGGATCGCACCTTCAGTTTCCAACGGTGTTGCTGAACCTGCAATGGCAGCCAGCACCGTGAGGTTGCCGCCAATGATAGGACCGGTCACTTTGCCCTCACGCAACGTTTTGACGCCTGCCCAAAGACGTGGCCAATCCGCATGAGTGCCGCGCAATGCTTCGAGCAGGCTGCGGTGGGTCTTGTCGTCCGTCTGGTCTCCCATATCCCGTATCATAGGCCCATGGAAGGCGGGCATATTGCAGCCCAAAACCAGCTTTACAAGCAAAGCCGTTACATCGCTAAAGCCAACAAACGGTTTAGGATTCGCGGCCACAACATCCCAATCGACAAGATCCATCATCCGGGGACTGCCGTAGCCTCCGCGAACACAAATGACGGCATCCACATCCGGATCTGCAAAGGCACCGGTAAGGCTTGCCGCGCGCGTTTTATCTGAGCCGGCAAACTGGCCTTGCTGGTCAAAAAGGTGGGGGCAGGGAGATACGTTAAAGCCTTGCCCTCGCAAAAACCGAATGCCCGGCACAACGTCCCGTTCCACAACGAAATTCGCCGGAGCAATTAGCCTCAAGGTTGCGTCAGAGGCAATCGGCTCAAAGGGTTTAAGATTAGGCACCATGGCAATAGGCCTCAAAATTTCGGGCAATCATGCCCTTAAGAAAACGGCAATCCTCACCAAAGAGCAATAGAATAGCCGCTGAAAATGAGGGAGCCTTTAAGGACTTACCGCAACTTTCCCTCATATCCGCCTTGATCTCGCCCCGGTTGCCCGGTTGAGATACTGCCCATGAAAAATAAAGAAAGTGGGGCAGCAGCATTGACACTGCCAGAAGCAGATCTCGGCACACCTGATGGTCGGCACATTGTCGATATTCTTATTGAAGAACGCGCGCGACATCTTCTTGAGCGGCCCTTAGTCTGGGGCCTCATTCGCAGTGCAATCTATCCCCTGCTCAAATACAAGACAGCGGTAGAGATGGCCGATGCCATCGCTGAGATGAGCGCATGGGAGGTTATGGAATTTGTCAGCGGGCTTTTGCAGGTTCGCCTGAAGATGACTGGCCTCGAAAACATTCCCAAAAGCGGTCGTTTTATGTTGGTCGCCAACCATCCGACCGGCATTGCAGACGGCGTTGCCGTCTTCGATGCGCTTAAGAACATTCGCCCGGACATGTGTTTCTTCGCCAACCGAGATGCCTTGCGCATTGCCCCTCGTCTGGAAGAAATGGTCATCCCTGTTGAGTGGGTGATGGATAGCCGGTCAAAGGCCAAGACACGGGAAATGGTCAAGCGCATGATGCGGGCTTTCAGGGAAGACAATGCCATCATCATGTTCCCTTCTGGCAAACTGGCCAGGCCGTACTGGAGAGGATTGCGAGAGCATAATTGGCTGACCACCACGATCAATCTGGCACATCGATACGATACTCCCATCGTGCCATTGCATATGGGCGGGCGAAATTCGCTTCTCTATTATTTCTTCCACCTGACCAGTCCGGAGCTACGCGACATGACCTTATTCAACGAGCTCCTGAACAAGAGGAACTACCCGTTCACCATGAGATTTGGCACCCCCATTCAGCCTGGCACTTTGAACATGGATACCGACATCGCTATGGCCCAGCTCAAATCCCATGTGGAGGATGAACTCAGCCAAGATCCAAGCGCATCTTTCAATCCTTGATCCCGTCTCGACTGAGCTGCGCTCATAGAAGCAGGCTCATAGAAAAAGGGCCGCAACCAAAGTCGCGACCCTTCTAAAAGCTTTATGGAATGCGCTTCTTATGGAAGCAGCATGTTCATTGGCACATTCAGGCCAACCATCAGATTGTGGCTTTCCACACGGTAGTCCGTGTTGCCAAGTTCGATATCATCGGTACCAAACCAGCGATATTGAGCGGAAAGAGCAATGCCGCCACCAAGATCAAAACCGATCCCGGCACCCAGCTGATAGGCAATTGCAGATTCGTTGTCATCCAAGATGTAAGACATGGAACCACCGAGCAACGTACCAAAATCGGCCTTATAGCTCAGGTCTGCATTGGCAATACCAATACCACCACCAATAAAGGTCGTCACACCATCAGGATTGATGCCAAATGGATCGATATCAACCCAGACATTGGCCATGAACGACCAAACATCTACCTCACCGTGGGTCGAAGCCGTGCCGACTCTCGTGGTGTTTGTTGGCAGATCGAAAGTAAACGGGAATGCCGGGTTGGTGCCACTCTGCGGAATGCTGACCGGACCGATCGGCACGTTTCCGGCTATCACGGTAATACCGGGCGTGCCTGATGTGTACCGATAGGCATTAAGAGTACCCATGACGTGCCCAGTTTTGATATTTCTGCCGTCAAACTCAGTGGTAATACGAGCACCATTGTCCACGTCTGCATGCCGATAAGCCAGCTCAAGCTCTCCGCGAAAGCCGTCCCAAAATTCAGTTCCGAATGCGCCGCCAATGACATAGCCATTGTCGAAGTCATTTTCCCAGGTGAACCCAGAAGTTCCGTATTTGGCGCTGCCAAAATAGAAATGACCAACAATCACATTAAAGCCAATTGCAGGCGTCGCGGTTGGGCATCCACCCCCGCCGGTCGTCGTCCCGCTGGTGGTCACATGGTTGTACCCACCTGTTGTGAGCTTGCCGACCGTTGTGCACACGGTTTTCTTTGCAATTGCCGTAGCAAACCCAAAGGCAGATCCTGAGAAACCAGGGTTAAACTGTGATGTCTCGAACTTAATCTCATCATCAAAGGTGGCGATACCACCAAAGAAACTCAAATAGGCGTCGCCCGCCTGAGCTGTAGACGCCGCGCTCAATGCAATAGCTGCAGTCGTCGTAGCAAGTGAAGTACGCAATTTCATAGTATGCCTCCCATATACCGGCGTCCCCTGCCGGCGGTCCCAAGACGGTCTCTCGCAAATCCTAGCAAGATTACTGCCGATTAATGTCCATAAAAGACACATGGGCCACTCGAAAGCAGCCCATATGTTGCATTGTTGTGACAGTTCGTTAGTCTGGCTGGCTTTTTGGCCCTATTTGGCAGTTTCTTTCTTCTTGGCTGCCTTAGGGGAAGCCTTCTTGGCAGCCTTCTTAACTGCCTTTTTGGGCTTCGATTCGGCGGAGGCTATCTCTTCTGCCACACCTTCGGGCATGCCCAGGTCTGCTATTTCGGGCGCATCGTCACCGGCGGCTTCAAGTTCTTCGAAGAGTTTGCGGTTCTTGGCAAAGTCCAGATAGGTGGCATCATAAGCCATGTTGCCGTGGTGAGTGACCCCTGGGCCAATATAGGCGAAGATCTGCTCTTCCATGCCTTTGACCCAGCGATGGCAGAAGCTGAGGTCTTCTGAGAGCCAATACTTGTGCTTGGGGATCCAGACCCGGTCAAAGAAACCATAGTGACCGCCCTGTGGCCAAAGCGGCGTTGGGCCCAATTGGCGAAGCTTGGCCTTTTCCTTGTTCTTGATCATGTCGGTAAAGACATGACGCTCCATCAACATAAGACCGGCAGGAATAGCGTCCGCCAGTACAAAGCCTTTCTGAACCCGGGCGCCGTTTTGCGCCATGAACGGGAACTGAGAGGCGCGAGCCTGGGCCGCGCGATAGCGTTCCTCAGGGCTTTTGATCGTGTCCAGCTCAGCATAAGCCTGCGCAAATTTGCGCATATCGATCTTACGCTTGGGGTAGGCCGAGCCCACGATGGGCTTTTTCATGCTGATGAAATCGCCGACCATTTGAGGGTCAAAGCTGATGTCGCTGTCGATAAACAGCAAGTGCGTTGCGTCTGTTTCCAGGAAGTAAGCCGCCAGAATATTGCGGTTTTCAATGATGTCCGCTGATTCAGCAAAGAACAGCGAGGTCGAAATTCCAAGGCGCTGAAGCGCCAATGTCAGCCGATAAAGAGATTTGGTCGTCGCAGTGGTGATCATTTGATCGCCGGTTGGAATACCAATAAAAATGTGTCCTTTAGACATTCCTGTAAAACCCCTGTCTTCCCAACAATTTGTCGATTAATGCGGCGGATATTGCTTTTGCTATTAGCCAGCCGGGCATTTTTGACACGAGCGAGGGGGGTAAAACAATGGGAAACCCGCATGTTAGTGAGTTAACACTGGGGATAACTTGCATTTGTCACACTTACAAAGCCCGCCGACATTAGTAACAAGCAAAATCCGCCAAAAGCTCAACCGTACCAGCTCGGATGCGATGATCAGACAATAGAACGCATGTACCCTGGGCATACAATCGTGTCATCACGCTACGGGAAGGGAGCCAGAATGAAAACAATCAACAAGTCACTGATAGTGGGAGGAATGCTCAGCTTGGTCGCAGCCCTATTGCACGTCGCTGTCATATTGGGCGGCCCGGATTGGTATCGTTTTTTTGGCGCTGGTGAGCAAATGGCTGTCATGGCGGAAAACGGATCGTGGTACCCGCCCACCATTACGTCCGGAATTGCATTTGTTCTATTTATTTGGGGGCTTTATGCATTTTCAGGAGCGGGGTTGATAGGAAGGCTCCCCTTACTGAGGCTCGGACTCGTCATCATTTCAGCGATCTATCTTCTTCGCGGCCTCGCCATCCTTCCGGCCTATTTCATGGCACCAGAAATGGTAGATTCGTTTTTGGTTTGGAGTTCCCTCATATGTCTAACCTACGGCTTTTTCTATGCTCTAGGGACCGCGCAGGCCTGGGCCAGATTATCCCAAAGAAAAATCAACCCTTGACCTGATCAGCCTCCGTCACGCTGCGGAAGTATCAGCGCTATCAATTGAGCCTAATCGTCAGAGCTGGCGCCGTGGCGACCTTCATTAATGATGTGGCGAATTTTGCCCGGGCTAGGCATGCCCTGAATATCGATTTCCCAGCCATCCGATCCGGCCGAGGCGATACGGATGGTGCCGATGCCCACCATTTTTTCCCAGAACTGCTGATGGACCTCCACAGCGCGAATGTCCGCGATGCGGATTTCAGTCATGGAGGTATTGAAGACACCCTTGATGTAAGTGGCTTCTTCGGCGGTGAGCACCAGGCGGTTGCCATAATTCTTGAACCACCACCGCACCATGAGAACAAGACCAGCCCCAAGAGCCGGAATCAAAATGAAATAAAGCAACCACCGGGCAGGGTCGTTCCGAAACATGGACGGAAAACTGAAATAAAGGACCTTCGATCCCTGATAGCGCCTCATTGATTCTCCTCGTTCATGGTTGTCATCTAAACAAGCATAGCACACCAACAGGTGCTTTCCCGGAGCCCTGCCGCAAAACTTGCGATCTGTTGCTCCTCTGTTACCTCAGTGTTGCGCACCCGCTACCCCTCTTAAGTAAGTATTAACCATCAAAATACAAGCCCAGCATGTATTTAAGTCCTAAAACACGTATCAAATCAGGGGATTAGTTTTGTTGGGTGGTGGCGTTGGGGTGGGGATTGGGACTTTCACCCGGGGGCGGATAAGCGGCACAGCAATTTGAGGCCGCCAAACGCGCGCGAGATGAAACGTCTCCCCGGCCCCTTCTGAAACCCGTCAATTGCGCAATTTGGTGAACAAACTTTTCCGCCAAGTTGCATTTAGTTTGCTTTGGCGTTGAACCACTGCCGGAAATAATCGCTATCCCCGTTTTTCAAGGTTATGGGAAATCGCCTCAACACCCCTCTCCTCTTTTTGACGTCGCCCGGTTTAACCGGGCGATCCATTTCTCAGCATTGTGAGATTTGACAGATGGACCACCCGGCTAAACCGGGTGGCGTCAGACTTTTTTAGGTGGTCATTCCATGGCTTGTTCCACTACTGTCCGGTTTAGCGTTCACTCTTTTTGAACAATCACCGAGATTGCGAATTGCCTTCGGCATACCCCCCATCCTGACCTTCCCCCGCAAGGGGGGAAGTGAAGCTGGGAGCGGCTTTCATAAATCACCTCCCC
>JAJFIL010000096.1 GCA_021774965.1 Alphaproteobacteria bacterium | reverse complement strand
GAATTGAGACTCGGTTTTCGAGTAGAGTACATCCGCCATTTTTGCACCCCCACCCCTTCGCTACGCTCCGGACCTCCCCCCTCTACAAAAGGGGGAGGTAATCAGGAAAACCGCTCCCAGCTTCACTTCCCCCCTTGAGGGGGAAGGACAGGATGGGGGGTATGCCGAAGGCACATCGCGATCTCGGTGATTGTTTCAAAACCGTGAACGCTAAACCGGACAGTAGTGGGCTTGACCGGGGGATCCATTGTGCAGCTGGCATGGACCACCCGGTCAAGCCGGGTGGCGTCAACTGAAAGATTGATCAAGTCCCGGAATGACATCGAGTGGGTTTCCGGTTCACGTCATTTCGCGGCATAGAACATGCGAGAGAGGCTCACAGAGCACCTAGCGCCTCACCGCTCCACACAATCTCCTCCGCGCCAACGAACCTTGCCATGCGTTCCAGTTCTGCATCCAGCTTAACAACGCGATCCTTGGCGGGACGCAGGCCGGGTTCCAGCCAGATATTTTCCACATTCAACATGTTCTTCTTGCGGTCTGCGCGGACTTCGATGCGGCCAATGAACCGGTCCCCTTGCAGCATGGGGAATACGTAGTACCCATATTTGCGTTTTGCGGCGGGCACGAAGATCTCGATACGATAGTCAAAGCCGAACAGGTGCGATAGCCGATCCCGATCCCGGGCGATGGGATCAAACGGATTGATGATGCGCAGGCGTGAGGTGGGGGAGGGGAGTGCTGCCAGCCGGTCCTCTATGTCCAGGCTCGCAAAGGCGCGCAAAGTGCCGCCGTCCGCCGTTTCAATATCCACCGGCCGCAGGCGAGCCGCATTATCGCTCACCCATTGCTTAACCTCGCTGCGGTCAGCGGCATTCCAGAAGCGTTGCACATCTCCCTCGCTGGCAAAGCCCAGGCGGTCCAAAGCGCCGTTGCAGAGCCAATCGAGCTGATGTCTGTCCTCAACTTCATCGCCATGGATGTGGGGCGGGATCACGCGTTCCGTCAGATCATAGAACTTGTGAAAATTAGCGCGATGGCTGGTGGTCAGCACCCCCGCATGCCAGAGATAATCCAGCGCCACCTTGTGTGGTGGCCTGCGCCAGCCTCCGATACGTTTTTTCGTGGTGTTCTCAAAATCGCGACTGCATAAAGCGCCTTCCTTTTCGATCCGTTTACGGATGGTCTCACGGGCGCGAGCAGGCGGCAAGGCAGACCCCCAGCTGCCATTGAGGAGGCGCTTCTCCCGGCGCGCGAAATTCCGCCGCCAGTGGGAGTAGAATTCCATAGGCAGGATAGAGGCATCATGGGTGAAATGTTCAAACACATGCCGGTCGTCTGCCAGCATCTTGTCGAACATGGGCTCACGATAATTCTGATTGCGGCTCCACAGAATGTGATGGTGCGCGCGGGCGACAATCTGCAGCGTGTCCAGCTGCACGAACCCCAGCCCCTTGATGATCTCCATCAGGCGGTCCGGTGTGGCCGGGCCGGTCGGCGTGGGCGAGAGACCTTGCGCATGAAGCCAAAGGTGTCGCGCCTGTTTGTTGGATATTTTCAAAACCATCCTGGCAGATTGCATCTCTGAGGGGGGAATTCAATGGGGAGAATTGAGGGGAGATTTGAGGAGAAAATAGTGAGGAGAATTTTTGCTATCCCGGGGCCAAGCATCTGGTAGTTTCCATCTATGACTGATTTCATTCCCGGCCTCGATTTGGCGGAAGGATACTACCGCGATGTGGTCGCGCCGATCCTGGCGGAGACCCATCCGGACCTGCCTCACGCCGCAGCGCTAATTGGGGACGGCTCGGAGGTGCTGGGGTTCGACACAGAAATGTCGATGGATCACCATTGGGGACCGCGCCTGCAGCTTTTTGTGGGGGAGGGCTGCGACGAGGGTTTCAAGCGAACGCTCTCTGAGACCCTGGCTGCGCGTCTGCCGTATGAGTATCGCGGATTTTCCACGAATTTTCATGCCCCGAGGGCGCGGGAGCAAGCCGTTCTGCACATGGCGCTGATTAGCGAAGGACCGGTGAACCACCTGATCGAGATCACAACACTCAAAGACTTCAGTAAAAAGCAGTTGGGCTTTAATGCGAGCCATCCCCTTGGCGAGGAGGAATGGCTGGCCATCCCCCAGCAAAAGCTTCTGTCCATAGCGGCGGGGCGGGTGTTTCACGATGACGTTGGCCTTGGGGATTTGCGTGATCATCTCGCATGGTATCCGCGCGAAGTCTGGCTATTTCTTCTGTGCTCCACGTGGTGGCGGTTGCGGCGGGAAGAAAGGGTTGTCGGGCGCGTTGGTATGGGGGGCGATGAACTGGGCGCGGGCATCATCGCCGCTCGCATTGTGCGCAATCTCATGGGGCTTGGGTTTGCCATGGAGCGAAAATATACGCCCTATTCCAAATGGCTGGGGAAGGCATTTGGCGCACTGGATTGTGCGAAAAAACTAGGCCCCCAGCTCGAAAGTGTGCTGGCGTCCGGGGCCTGGCGACGGCGGGACAAGGCATTGGTCTCGGCCTATGAAACCGTTGCCAAGATGCACAATGAATTGGGCCTGACCCAACCCATTCCCGCCAAGTGTCAGCTGTTTCGCGACCAGCCCTATCACTTGATTGTCGCGGACCGTTTTGGCCGAGCCTTGTTTTCCCAAATCCAGTCGCCCCGGCTGAAACAGCTCTTCAAGGAAGGTGTGGTGGGGAACATTGACCTGATTACAGACAGCGTGGATGTGACCAACTCAATGTCAAACACAAGCCGGGTCTGGAAACTGTTTGAGGGGGACTAGCGCGCTTTCAATTCATACCCTTGATCTCGCCGCTTTTTGAGAGCACATTCCCGCCCGGTGCCAGATGGCCGGATGGCTGCGCTCATTTTCTTCGGGAAATGAGTGAGGAAAGTCCGGGCTCCACGGAAACACGGTGCCGGGTAACGCCCGGCGAGAGCGATCTCAGGGATAGTGCCACAGAAAGCAAACCTCCTCGTTCTACGAGGGAAGGGTGAAAGGGTGCGGTAAGAGCGCACCGCGTGTTTGGTAACAAGCACGGCACGGTAAACCCCACCGGGAGCAAGACCAAATAGGGATCCGCCACGACTTGTTCGTGAGCCCCGTTTCCGGGGTGAGATCCGGGTGTGTCGCGCGAGGCGTCTGGCAACAGACGTCCCAGATGAATGGCCATCTCTTGTTGCTTCGGCAGCAAGGACAGAACCCGGCTTACAGGTCATCTGGCACCATTTATTGAACCAATTGTTGGAAGTTATTATGACATCACTTAACAACCAGAATAACAACATTTTTACAAATGCGTTGGCCGCATACGATAATTGGATTGAGGGTCAGGTCCGAAGTTTGGTGGTTGAAAAACTCAATATGTGTCCTGTTGATTTAAGAAAATTGCGCGATACAAAACACAAGGCAATCAGGAAACTTCAAAGTGAAGTCATTCAAAATCAGTCCGATCTTGCGGGCCTTGAAGCTTCTATTCTATCGGTTTTAAAGAGATCAGTCATACATTACCGCCGTGAGGTTGCCACACGAAATAAAGTTAGAGCTGATGCAACTCACTCTCCAGAGATGCGTGCTACCTTGGAGAAGGAGATAACGGATATTTCAGCTATTCTTGAGTGGGGAATTTTCAACAATATTGAGGCGTATACTCCACCTAAGCTTACAGACTATCTCACTTTGAAAGCCGCTGAAGAGGGAATGAAGAAACGTGGTCATTCCACTATTGCAGGACGTCAGTATGATGAGAAATTTAATATTTTGATGGCGCCCACTCTATTTCAAAGTGATTTGAACTATTTTCGAGAACAATGCGATATGCGTGGAAAACCTACGACTGTCGTCTTCTTGGACATTGATGACTTCAAGGCATTCAATACGCAGTTTGGTGAGATCGCTGTCGACCGATACATCCTTCCCATTTTTATGTCACGGATGGAGTCTCATGTATATTCTAAAGGATTCGCGTATCGATATGGCGGGGATGAGTACGCGATGATACTCCCCAACATGTGCGCGAGCGAAGTGGAGATTTTCTTGAAAGAGCTCCAAGTGGACTTGTCCAAAATTGGTTATGAGGGTGTGGACAAAAACCCGACGGTTTCGATCGGAATTTTCGAGATTAGACCTGGCTCGCCGTTCATTGGGGAGGAATGTTTGGAGAGAGCTCAATTGGCGAAGGATGCAGCAAAAGAATCCGGCAAAGACGCGATTCACAATTGGGTTGAGTAATGTAACAGTTTCACCCCTTCTTGCGATCCTCAATAGGCGTTGTATCAAATACCGCCTCGTCCACTGCGGCTGCATTGCGGGCGGCGACCTCTCCGATGATGGCGCGGAGGCGCAGGCGGGCCATGATTTCATTGGTGAGGTTGATGCCGGTTTCCGCCATGGAGGTGGCGTCCATGGTGTTCACCTCCCGAGGCACGTGGGTGTAGAAGGTTTCCACATCGCTTGCGGCGAGGGCATCAGCAGCCGTAACATATTCGGAAAGGATGGATACGGAGTATCCGATATCCTCGCTGAAGCCTGCGTCCTTCAACTTGCCCCACAGGGCGACAATCCCCGCATCCTGCTTTGACATGGTGCCCCCCACAGCGATCTTGATGACCCCCATGCGGTCCATCTCTTCCATCTCGACAAGGGTAACGCTGGTAGTGTCAGCTACGGCGGAGAGCGCGATGGGTTGGCGTGATTGCTCATCCCCGAACCGCGCGCTCAAGAGGAACTCAAGCCCCAGCAAGGAAGGAAGATGCTCGGCATCAAGGGCATCTCCGCCTTTGTCCAGCATGTCCTTGATCACATTGAGCGGCAGGAAGCGTTCCTGCTGCAGGCGTTTGATCAAGGCGACGCGGGTGACGTGGGCTTCGCTGTAGGTTGCCACATTGCGCTTGGGCCGTTCCGGCTCGGCCAGAAGACCCGTCCGAATGTAATATCGAATGGTCTCCCGGCCCACGCCGGTTCGTTCCTCAAGCTCTTTCATCTTCATAGGCTCGGCATTTCCATGTCAGCGCCCACTTACTTCTTGGGGTGCAGCACCACAGGAAGATCGGCAAAGCCCATCACAAAGTTAGATTCGATGCGCTCGGGCTCACCCACCACTTCGACCTTATCGAACCGGTTGAGGATTTCTTCCCACAGGATGCGCAACTGCATCTCCCCAACACGGTTGCCCATGCAGCGGTGAATGCCAAAACCAAAGGCGATGTGGTGGCGGGCTTTTTCGCGATCAATCAGGAACTCGCTGGCGCGCGGAATGGCATCTTCATCCCGATTGCCGGAGATGTACCACATGACAACTTTGTCGCCCTTTTTGATCTGCTTGCCGCCTAGCTCGGTGTCTTCCAGCGCCGTGCGCCGCATGTGCGCCAGGGGCGTCTGCCAGCGAATGATCTCTGAAACCATATTGGGGATCAGGGATGGATCGGCGCGCAGCTTGTCATACTCCTTTGGGTGCTGATTAAGGGCCAACACGCCGCCGGAGATGGAATTGCGCGTGGTGTCATTGCCGCCCACAATCAAGAGCACGAGATTGCCAATGAACTCCATGGGGTCGTTGATCATCTCACGGGTCTTGGGGTTTTGCGCCAGCAGAGAGATGAAATCCACATTCTCGCCTGCCGCCATGCGTTCCTGCCACAGCTTGCCAAAGTACTCGCCGCACTCGGTGAGGATTGCGATGCGCTCCTCTTCGGACCGTGTGGAATTGCCCACCTGCTCAGAAGATGTTGCCACGTCTGACCAATAAGGCAGCAGATGCCGGTCTTCGAACGGCACACCGAACAAGGTTGCCAGCATGCGGGTGGTCAGCTCGATGGAAACCTTCTCCACCCAGTTGAATTCCTCGCCAATGGGCAGGCTGTCCAGAATTTCCACAACGTGATCGCGGATCTGGCTTTCCAGCACAATCAGATTCGACGGGGCCACAGCCGGGGTCACAGCTTTACGCTGAACATCGTGCTTGGGCTGGTCCATGGCGATGAACATGGGCAGGATCATATCTTCCGGCGCATCGCCAATAATGATGCTTGGCTCGGAGGAGAAGATCTGGTGGCTGGTGTCCACCGTCATGATGTCCTTGAACTTGGTCACGTTCCAGAAACGACCAAACTCTTCGTTCTCATTCAGGTGCACCGGGTCTTCTTTCCGCAGGCGCTCAAAGTAAGCCCAGTGCTTTTGATTCTGGAACAATTCAGATTGAGAAGGATCCAGTTCCTCAAGGGGAATGGAGTAGGGATCAGGGATGCCTTTGACGTCTTCCGCGATGCTCATGATTTTATCCTTCCACGTTTCGGTTGTTCTTAGTGTTGTGAGGCCGGCAGGCGCACGACCAATCCGTCCAACTCATCGGTCACTTCAATCTGACAGGAGAGCCGGCTCTCTGGTTTTACGTCTTCGGCAAAGTCCAGCATGGATGTTTCCATCTCGCTTTGGCTGCCGGTCTTGTCGGTAAAGGCTTCGTCCACATAGCAATGGCAGGTGGCACAGGCACACGCCCCGCCGCAATCTGCATCAATGCCGGGCACCATGTTGTTGACGGCTCCCTCCATGACGCTCAAGCCGTTTTTGACTTCCACTTCATGGGTCTTGCCGTTGTTTTCGATGTAAGTGATGCGAGCCATGGCGTCCTCATTTTATGGGGCGAGTAATAGTGCGTAGTATAGGTACGCACTATGTAAAATGAGGGATTCCCGGGGGCGAGTCAAGAGGACTTCCGTAAGACTTCCTTAACCAAATAGGTTCGTTCTGGGTCGACTCAGGGGGTTTTGGGCGCTCGGGCCAAGTGTTCGTGAAATGTTCTCAAGTAAAGCTCAAATATAGATTCCTGAAGCGCGCAAAAAGCCCGCAGTTTTCCTTGTAATACGGGAGTCTTTTCATTGACTCCCATGAAAACCCATGATATCCCATGATGTCCCAGCGAGCTGGGGCGGTCCAACGGGGCCTGGGGCCGTTTTCCTCACCTGCGCTTTTTAGCGCGGCACCCCAAAATTGGACCAAGATTTCCTGACAGATGCGGTGGGACGCCTCTGTCATTAGGGGAGGAGGCACGAGTTAAGTGTCAGCAGCCGGGACAAACGGGGTCAGACCGCCAGCCTTCCGCCATTGGGCGGGAAGAGCCTTCCGCCATTGGGCGGAGCTCTAGATAGATGCGTCCATTTCTCTCCACATATACAAACAAGGTCGATGCCAAAGGCCGCGCCTCCATCCCTGCGCGCTTTCGCTCCGTTGTGGCTGAGGGGGATTTTCCCGGCGTCGTAATCTTCCCTTCGTTCAATGGGCCTTTCCTGGAAGGGGTCAGCATGGAGCGCATGGAAGAGATCTCGGACATGATCGACGCAGAATTCGAACCCTTTGATGAGACCTACGGCGCCTTTGCTCATTCCATATTGGCGGATGCCTATGAGCTGTCGTTCGATAATGACGGCCGGGTGCTGTTCCCAGAGGAGCTGCTCGACCATGCTCATATTGGTGAGCGCGCCACCTTTGTGGGTCTGGGCAAGCGCTTTCAGATTTGGGAGCCTAGCAATTATGCCCAGCATCGCAGCGATGCTCGTCACCTGGCCCATGAACGCCGGGGGATGCTCAATTCCAAGGCAAATGTCAAGGCACGGCGCAAGGCGCCGCCAGCTGCTCCGGAGGCGGATGAATGAGCGAGCCTCACATTTCAGTCCTTCTGAATGAGGTAATTGCGGCTTTGGAGCCTCGGGATGGCGCACGAATCATTGACGGAACATTTGGGGCAGGGGGCTATTCCCGCGGGATACTCTCCTCTGCCAACTGCACGGTCCTCGGCATTGATCGCGACCCCACCGCCATTGCGCGAGGCCAGGAAATCTCAAGCGAATATGACAACCGCCTGACCATGGCCCTTGGCTGTTTTGGGGAGATGGATGAGTTGGCCGAGGCCGCGGGCTTTGCGCCCGTGAACGGCATAGCGTTGGACCTTGGGGTGTCCTCCATGCAAATCGACGAAGCCCCGCGCGGATTTTCCTTTATGCAGGATGGTCCTCTGGACATGCGCATGGGCGGCGAGGCGCAAGGGGGTCGTAGCGCTGCGGACATGGTCAATGAAGATGACCCGGAAACCCTGACAGGAATTTTGAAGCAATATGGCGAAGAACGCCGGGCGCGCGCCATCGCGCGCGCCATTGAAGCTGCCCGTAAGGTCGAGCCCATCACCCGGACGCTGCAACTGGCCGACGTGGTCATGAGTGTGCTGGGCCGGGGCCGTCCGGATCGCATCCATCCTGCAACGCGCACGTTTCAGGCTTTGCGCATCGCGGTAAACGATGAATTGGGCGAGCTCCACCGGGGGCTCATCGCGGCTGAACGCGTATTGGCAACAGATGGACGTCTCGCCGTGGTCTCCTTCCATTCATTGGAAGACCGCATCGTCAAACAATTCTTTATTGATCGCAGTGGCTCCCGCCCTCAAGGCTCTCGGCATTTGCCGGAATTGCCTCAGGGACCCGCGCCCACTTTTGAGCTTTTGCATCGTGGGTCCATCACCCCTTCCGATGCGGAACAATCTCAAAACCCGCGTGCCCGGTCTGCCCGGCTTCGCAGTGTCAAGCGCACTGCAGCGCCTGCCTGGGATAATGTAGGAGATGCCGCATGACCACGATGCTCAACTACGGTCTGATCGTCACGCTGTTTGTCTGCTGGATCGGCCTTTTTGCGGTCAAGGATAAGAGCCGCGATGCATCTTTGCGGATCGTTGAGCTCTCCCGCGAGATCAATGCGCAGGAAGAGGCGATCCGCTCGCTGCGCACCGATTGGGCCATCCTGAACGAGCCCAGCTATCTGCAAACCCTGGCTCAAACTCATTTGGCGCTTGGCACTATTTCGTCCGAGCAGATCGTGACCATGGTGGCACTTCCCGCCGTCCCGCTTCATGACCGGCGGCCATCGAATGGCGGAACGTTTTATGCCTCCGCGCCGGTGAGTTCCTCCTATTCATCAGATCGCCTTGGTGCGTTCATGCAGACCCGTGCTCCTCGCGATACTCCTGACGAAAATCCGGGGCGCCCTGTTTTGCGTCCAGCACCGGGGGGCTAGGCACAGCAATGGCAGGCAGAGGCAAAAAGGATGATATGGCGCGCTGGATGGGCCGGGGCTTTGAATATTTCGAAGACCAGGCTCTGACCCGTGCGCGCATGCGCCTTGGCGTGCTCACCATGTTTGTCTTTATGGCTTTTACGTCATTGGGTCTGCGCATCGCGGACATCTCCATTGCTGTGCAGGCCAATGTTGAAGATCCGGCTGTAGGATTTGTGGATCAGGCCCGCCGCCGGGCAGAGATTGTTGACCGGGGCGGCCGCTTGCTCGCGCGCAATGTGGATATCGTCTCCCTGGGTGCAGACCCGCGAGAGGTCTGGGACCCTGTTTTGGCGGGCCAAAGCCTTGCACCTCTGATAAGCAATCTGGATCAGGACACACTCATCCGGCGGTTGGGCTCTGGGCGACATTTTGTCTGGCTGGAGCGACGCATCTCGCCTCAGCAGCATTATGACGTGCATAACCTGGGCCTGCCGGGGATACGCTTTGTAGAAGAACAGCGCCGGGTCTATCCCCACGGACGAACGCTTGCACATCTTGTGGGCTTTTCGGATGTCGATGGCGCGGGGATCAGTGGGCTTGAACTGGGCCTTAATGAAGATCTTCAGTCTACGGAAGGCCCCATTGCGCTTTCCATTGATCTGCGTATCCAACATGCCTTGCGCGATGAGCTTGGTGCGGCCATGGAAGAGTTTGGGGCCATTGCGGCAACCGGCGTGGTCATGAATGTCAATTCGGGGGAGGTTCTGGGGATGGTCTCCCTGCCGGACTTTGACCCCCATGATCCTGGCAACGCCAGTGGCGCAAGGCGGCTTAATCGTGCCACGGGCGCGGTTTATGAGCTTGGCTCTGTAGTCAAACCGCTGACTATCGCTCAGGGGTTGGAAGATGGGGTGATCACTCCCGACACGATTTTTGATGTAAGCGAACCCTTGCGAATTGCTGGTCACCGTATTCGCGACTATCACCCCATTCACGAGCCCATTCCCGTGTGGGAGGTGTTGGGGGAGAGCTCTAACATTGGCACAGCACAAATTGCAGATCTGATCGGGCGTGATCGTCAGCAGGAGTTTCTGCGCGAGCTTGGCCTGTTTGACCGCCTGCCCATTGAGATACCTGGCGCGGCACGTCCCCTGGTGCCTTCGAATTGGGGGCCGGTGGAAACCGCAACGATCTCCTTTGGTCACGGGCTTTCCATGACCCCCATGCATCTCGTTGCAGCAACTGGCGCGATGGTGAACGGCGGTTATCTAATCACACCAACATTCCTTGCCCGCGAAGATGGGGCAGTCATTCCCCGGCGCCGGGTGATCAGCGCCGAAACATCAGATCAGATGCGCGCCATGTTGCGCTATGTGGTCACCGACGGTACCGGCAGCAATGCGGATGTGCCGGGTTATGAAGTTGGCGGCAAGACCGGCACCAGCGAGAAGCCGCGAGACGGTGGCGGCTATGATCGCAACCGATTGCTTTCTTCTTTTGTGGCAACGTTCCCAGCTTCTGATCCGGAGATTGTGGTTTTTGCCATGTTGGACGAGCCCCACGGCAATGCCTCGACCTATAACTACGCCACAGGGGGCTGGACGGTTGCTCCCGCCGTTGGACGCATCATTGAACGTATCGCACCGTTTGCGGGCATCATGCCCACGGATATGGATGAGCGTTCCGAACTGGTTGCTGCGAATTCCGCTGCGGCCACGCTTCCGCCGCAATAGAGGGCTTAGAGAATGCCATGCGGTTAGGAGATCTTGCAGATAATATTGAGGGGTGCGAGTTCCGCCCCAGCGCTGGTCCTGGGGCCAGTGGCGGGGTGGCGATGCGCGTTGCCGGGGTCACCGCCGATAGCCGCGAGGTGAAAAACGGTTTTGTCTTTGCCGCCATTCCTGGAACGGAGCAAGACGGTGCGAAGTTCATTCCCGACGCAATTGCCAAGGGCGCGATTGCCATTCTCGCCACGCCAAAAGCCGCCGCTGCTCTGGATAGCAACACGGCGCTGCTGATCTCTGCCAACCCCCGAGCAACACTGGCAGAACTGGCCCGGCGGTTTTATCCGCGCCAGCCCGAAGTGATCTGCGCAGTCACGGGCACCAATGGCAAGACCTCTGTGGCTTCCTTCCTCAGTCAGATTTGGTCCCATGATGGCAAGTCCGCCGCCAGCCTGGGCACTCTTGGTGTTGTGGTTGGCGATGAGGTAAGACCGCTTGGACATACGACGCCGGATCCGGTGACGATCCACCGTATACTGAACGATCTGGCGCTGGAAGGTGTAAGCCATGTAGTGCTGGAAGCCTCCAGTCATGGCCTTGCCCAGCATCGTCTGGACGGTGTGAGTGTGGATGCGGGCGCGCTGACAAATCTCAGCCGCGACCATCTGGACTACCATGCTGATTTTGACGAATACCTCAGTGCCAAGCTGAGGCTGTTTAACGCTGTTGTTAAGGAACGCGGCGCAGCGGTGCTTAATGCCGATGCGGATTGTTTTGATGCTGCGCGTGCTGCTTGCGAGGAACGCCGCCTTTCCATCCTTGATGTGGGCGCGAACGCCTCAGGGCTAAAGCTTACAATGGCCATTCCCCATGGGCGTGGCCTCAGCCTCAGCCTTTCTTACGGCGGCAGGGACTTTGATGTGGAATTGCCCCTGATGGGGGCGTTCCAGGCATCCAATGCATTGGTGGCGGCAGGGCTTGCCCTTGCTACCGGCACTAGTATTGAGAAAGTGATTGAAGCCCTTGCTGCGCTGAAAGGCGCAGAGGGACGGCTCCAGCTTGTGGGGCGAAGTCAAAGCGGCGGTTTGATCTTTGTGGATTATGCCCATACTCCCGATGCGCTAGAAACAGTGCTCAAGGCCCTTCGTCCGCATACGGAACGTAAACTACATGTGGTCTTTGGCTGCGGCGGCGATCGGGACAAAGGCAAGCGCCCGCAAATGGGCAAACTGGCTTGCGAAAATGCCGATGTGGTGATTGTCACCAATGATAATCCCCGCCACGAAGATCCCACCGCCATTCGTGCGGAGATCATGGCGGCAGCTCCCGGTGCAACTGAGGTCGGCGACCGCAAGGCAGCCATCAAGACGGCGATTACAGGTCTTGCAAGTGGAGATGCATTAGTGATTGCCGGCAAAGGCCATGAGAGCGGGCAAAGTATTCAGGGCGTTATCCATCCCTTCAAGGATGCGGATGTCGTGTCGGAGATTCTTGTCGCGGAGGCAAGCTCATGAGTGCTCTTTGGACCAAAGCCCAAGCCATGAGTGCTACCGGCGCGGTCGGATCTGGCGAGGATTGGAGCGCCATGGGCATTACCTTCGATAGTCGCGAAGTGGGGCCGGGTGATTTGTTCGTAGCCATAAAGAGCGAGCGCGACGGCCATGAGTTTGTCAGCGATGCCTTTGCAAAAGGCGCTGTCGCCGCATTGGTCTCGAGCCAGCCTGTGGACCTGCCTCAGGGGGCAAACCTCCTTGCTGTGCCGGATACGCTGGAAGCGCTGGAACAAATGGGCACTATGCGCCGCAGCAAGGTATCTGCAAAAATCTGCGCGGTTACCGGCAGTGCAGGCAAGACCGGCACGAAGGAAGCCTTGCGGCAATGCCTTGCGCCCTCGGGCAAAGTGCATGCCTCCGTCAAATCCTTCAACAATCATTTGGGCGTGCCGTTGACCCTTGCGCGCATGCCTTTGGATACAGAGTTTGGTGTGTTCGAAGTGGGCATGAACCATCCTGGTGAGATTATGCCTTTGACTCAGATGGTTCGGCCTCATGTGGCCATCGTCACCACGGTTCAGCCGGTGCATCTGGAATTTTTCAAGAATATCGAAGCCATTGCGGACGCCAAGGGCGAGATTTTCCAGGGTCTGGAAGAGGGCGGCATTGCGATTATCAACGAAGACAGCGCCCATTTTGACCGCCTTCGCACTCACGCCTTGTTGGGCGGAGCCGCTGAGGTTTGGGGTTTTGGAACCGATAAGAATGCGGAACTACGTCTTGTTGATCTCTCCCTGAGCCCCGAAGGCTCCTCAGTCAGCGCCATGATCTGCGGCGAACAAGTGACCTACAAGGTTGGTACGCCAGGACGCCATCTGGTGATGAACTCTCTTGCGGCGATGGGGGCGGTGAAAGCCCTCGGCGGAGATATCGCGCTGGCAGGGCTG
>JAJFIL010000095.1 GCA_021774965.1 Alphaproteobacteria bacterium | reverse complement strand
ACAATCGGTGATCAAACAGCAACGGAAGATACACTAACGACATTAACAGGGATTAGTGTTAACGACACCGATGGTGATTTGGTTAGCACAACATTAACCGTCACCAACGGCACATTGAATGCGACCGCTGTCGGTGGTGGTGTTGCTGGCAGTGGTACCACTTCGATTACGTTGACGGGAACCCAATCACAGATTAATGCAGCGCTAGCAACCTTAACCTATCAAGGCAATTCAAATTTTAATGGCACTGATACCTTAACGATGGTGTCAGCTGATGCCGATGGTGGTACTGCTGATGATACAGACGTAGTCAATATCACCGTCAACCCAGTAAACGATCCACCAACGGTAACCGATGCAGGTGCCACGGTAACCTTTAATGAAAGCGATAGTCCTGTTGTTATCGATGCGAACTTAACCATCGGTGATATCGATGATACTCATATTGAATCCGCCACCATTACCATCAGTGGAGGACTGGTAACGAGCGAAGACGTGTTGGCATTTACAGCGGCTTCCGGCATTACCGGTAGTTATGATGCCGCGTCCGGTGTCTTGAGTTTAAGTGGGTCAGCATTATTGGCAGATTACGAAGCCGTACTTGAAACTGTCACCTACGACAATACCAATGATGTGAATCCTACCGGCGGTAACCGCACCATTACCTGGGTAGTGAATGACGGTGAATTCAATTCAGCAGGAACCACCAGTACTGTCAATGTTATTAAAGATAATGATGCGCCAACTGTGACAGGTGCAGGTGCAACAGTAACATTTACCGAAAGCGACTCTCCTGTCACGATAGACAGCACACTGACTGTTGGCGATGTTGATGATACCAATATTGAGTCAGCCACAATTACCATTAGTGGCGGTCTTGTGACGAGCGAAGATGTCTTGGCGTTCACTGCAGCTTCGGGTATTACTGGCAGTTATAACAGTGCGACGGGTGTCTTGAGTTTAAGTGGATCTGCAACCCTAGCCCAGTATGAAGCGGTATTGGAAAGCGTTACTTACGATAACACCAACGACGACAATCCTACCGGCGGTAATCGCACCATTACTTGGGTAGTCAACGACGGCGATGACAACTCGGCGGGCACGACCAGTACTGTGAACGTGGTACCGGTCAATGATCCACCTGTTGTTGATTTGAATGGCGGTACCGCTGGCGTAGATTACTCAGCAACTTTCCAACAAGGTGATGCGGCCTTAGATATTGTTAATGCCGGTGTCACAGTAACCGATGCTGACGATACGACATTAGATAGAATTAACATTACTTTTGCCGGCATTCAAGATGGTGCTAATGAAGTATTAAAAATTGGTAGCGCAGCGGCGTTTCCATTAGATACAACAATTACAACCGGTTCACCCGTCACGACGGTTGTTAACGGCGAAAGTTATGACATCAGTTACGATAGTGGCACCGGTATTATAACAATAGATAGAACTGATAATACCGAGATGACGCTTGCTGAATCGCAATCAGTTTTAGCTGCCACGTCTTATCAAAATACCTTACCGGCAGCGACATCAGGTGATCGTACCTTTGCAGTAACAGTAAACGATGGCGCGACAGACAGTGTTGCCGCTACAAGTACCATTACCGTTTCCGATCCGGAAATAACAGCCTTACCTGATACGGCCACGACCGATGAAGATACACCTATATCAGTCAATGCAGCATCAGGCGTATTAGCTAACGATACCGATCTAAATCCAACTGCATCAGCATCCGTAATTACGAACAACCTAAGAGTTAATCTGGACGCGGGTCAGGATGGTTCGACTGGTGATGGTAATTGGGAAAATCTATTAACGGGACAAAGTAATGGTGGTGCAAGTGATGAGTTTGATTACAACACTGGCAACATTACCTATAACAGTAGCCCATCAACGACCTACACTGGCATTACCGGAGCATATAGTTTTAACGGTTCATCAGCAGCAACGTATGATGCTTTATCTGACAATGGTGGTGATGGCTTTGGTGATGGTGATGCAGACATAGCTGAGAATTCAGATGGAACATTTGAAATCTGGTTCAAACCCTCTGCTGCAGACATAGCTACTTTGCAAACTTCCGGTACTCAAGTTTTATTTGAAACCGGTTCTGGCGGTAATGATGGTTTGGCAATTTATTTAGTCGGAGATGTTTTACATTTTCATATTAATGATCAAGGTAGAGATTCAACTGATTTAACTTACACACTTACATCAGGAGATTTAGACGATTTTATTCAGGTCGTTGGTGTCTTTGATGAGAACACAGCCAATGGTGATACAGCACAACTTTATGTAAACGGGTCGCTTGAAGACAGCAGTCAAAATGATGATATCCGTGATTGGTCAAATGGAGGTAACGCAGCAATAGGTGGTCCCAATGGATCTGATATTGTTCCGGGAACGTCGCTCAACTTTTCCGGCGATATATCGACCTTTCGTTTTTATGAAAACGATGCTTTCAATGCCACTGAAGTTACACAAAACTACGATGCAGTTGTTGGCAATTCATTAACAGTTACAGAGATCAATGGCGCAGCATCAATAGGCAGTCAGGTAACTTTACCATCAGGCGCACTAGTCACGCTCAATGCCGATGGTAGTTATGACTATGATCCAAACGGACAATTTGAAGGCCTGACGCCAACCACAGATAGTTTTCAATACACAGTTTCCGATGGCACAAACGAAACACAGGCCACCGTTACTATTACTGTTAATAATGTTAACGATGCACCGACGCTTGATCTTGATTTAAGTGCAGGCGGTAATAACTATGCAACAACTTTTACCGAAGATGTCACTGGCGCAGTAACAATAGTCGATACCGATGTCACCATTACAGACGTTGATGACACCAACATTGAATCGGCAACAATTACCTTAACGAATGTGCAAACCGATGATGTTTTTTCAATGACGGGTACTCTACCTGCAGGTATCACAGTTGACGGTGCTTCAACAGCAACGAATATTATTTTAACGGGGTCAGCAACGCTGGCAGATTATCAAACGGCCTTGCAACAGATCACATTTAACAACACCAGTGATAACCCAAATACAACAGCACGTGTAATTAACATTACAGTAAACGATGGTGATGATAATTCGAACACGACAACATCAACAATAACCGTCGCCGCGACTAATGATGAGCCTGCCGGTGCCGATAACACCTTAACCACTTTAGAAGATACTGATTTAACTTTCTCAGCAAGTGATTTTGGTTTTACCGATGTTGATACCGGTGATGCACTATCGGGAGTATTAATAACAACCGTACCAACCAATGGTGTGTTATTTAACGATGCGGACAATGATGGCGTTATAGATCCGGGTGAAACAATAACGGCAGGTAGCACGATCAGTGTCGCTGACATTAATAACAATCAATTAACATTCAAACCAGCGGCAGATGCAAATGGTGTTGCTTACGATAGTTTTACTTTTCAGGTTGTCGATGACAGTGGTGCAGCTAACGATACTGATGCCACAGCAAATACGATTACGATTAATGTCACCCCTGTTGCAGAAGCACCAGATTTGGATCTGGATGCAAGCAATACAGCGGATAACGACTTTACCAAAACAATTGTTCCTACAGTAACAGGTGTTGCAGCAACAACCATAGTTGATACCGATGTCACTATTACAGATGTCGATGATACCAATATTGAATCAGCAACAATCACACTAACCAATGCGCAAACAGGTGATGTCCTTGCAGTAACCGGAACATTACCCGCAGGTATTACTGCTAATGTAGTCGGAAATACAATCGGTTTAACGGGAACGGCAACACTAGCAGATTATCAGCTAGCGCTTCAGGCGATTACATTTGCAAATACTGAAGCAGTAGTCGATGGCTCTGATCGAACCATTACATTTACGGTAAACGATGGTGATATTAATAGTGCAGTAGCGACGACAACGCTGGATGTCTTTGGTACACCAACAGTAAACACATTAACCACGGCTAATACGCAACCTACTATAACCGGTACCTTTGATGAAGCTGATGCTACAGCCACAGGCTTACAGGTTACTGTTGACGGTTCTACTTATATATTAGGTACTCATGCTGCGCTTACTACAGATCTTAGTGGTAACTGGACATTAAACTTAGCCACTGCCGGGCAAACATTAGCGGTCAACGCAAGTGGTTATGATGTTTCAGTAACAACGACCGATGGCACAAACAACGTCGTCGATGCTACGACGAGCGAAGTGAAAGTTATCTCTACCCCGGAATGGACTATCACTGGTGATACCAATGTAACAGAAGGTAACAACGCGTCTTACACGATTAGTCTAACCGGTGCAGAATTACTTTCGGCTGGGGAAACAGTTTCGATTGTATTGTCTACAGCGGATATCACAGCAATAGTAGGTACCGATACCGGTGCGCTTGATGCGGCAGTAACCGCAGCAATTGGTACAAGAACTGATCTGACCTATACCGCTGGCACGAACACGCTGACTTATACAGCACCTGCTAATCCATATACAGCAACCTACGATAATACAACGGCCAACTTTAACGACATCAGTAATGTTGGTTCCGGAGGCGATGGTTCTGGAACAATAATAACATTGGGTGATGACGCCAGTTCGAATCAAGCAATTGGTTTTAATTTTGATTTCTATGGTACGACATACACAAATGTATATGTCGGTTCCAATGGTGTTGTCACGTTTGACGACGGTAATGGCGGAGTAGCAGAGTACGGCAATGATAATCTCGCAACAGGCGGATTAATGAACTCTACTGCCGGCGGCGGTGGTGCAGCCTTACCGGGTATCGCGGCCTTATGGGATGACTTCAATCCAGCTGATGGGGATAGTAATGATGTCTTTATTACTAATGCAGTAGAAGGCGGCGTCAACGTTCTTATTATACAGTATGACGATATTGTTCCTTATAGCGGTGGTGCAGGTAATAGAGGAACATTCCAGGTAGTTCTGTTTGAAGGTTCCAATGATATTGAAGTTAGATATCTAGACGTCAACTTTGGAACGGGAAATACGAATGGTGCTTCTGCAACCATTGGTGTCAGTGATGGCACGACGGCAAACTTCACTCAACATTCATTTGGCACAGCAAGCATTGCTGATAATAGCAATATAAGATTTTCTCAACCAACAGGTGCGATGTCTGATCTGGTTGTTGACCTTTCAGCAGTAGTCGATGCCCCCGATGGTCCTGAAAACTACAGCATCACGATAGGTAGCGCGACGGGTAGTAGTGCACTGGGTACCGATGTTTCAGTAACGACGACAATCTATGATGTCGATACACCACCAACTTTAACGGCAACGCCCGATACAAGCATTACATTTACAGAAAATGTCGATACTAACGTTGATTTATTCGATAGCGTAGTTATCGATACAGGCACAAATAACCGAACTGTTGAAGAAATTACCTTTAGTGTTTCTGGACTCGCTGATGGTCCAAGTGAAGTACTTAATATAGATGGAACTACAGTTCAACTAACCAACGGTAATACCGGTACAACGAGCAGCTATACCTATTCAGTTTCAGTTACTGGTACGACAGCAACTGTAACCTTAACAACCACTGGCGCAACCGAAGCAGCAATACAAACTGTCGTTGATAACATGAGTTATCAAAACAATATTGCTGAAGATCCAACTGCCGGTAATCGAGTAGTAACAATTGAAAGCATTACTGATAGTGGTACCAGTTCAAATCAAACAACAGGTTTAGGAATTAGCGCAACTGTTGATGTAATAGCAGTCAACGACGCACCCGTCGTCGGTGCACCCGCATCAGAACTCGCTTATCCCGGCTCAACAATCAATATACATGGCGAAGGTTTTACCGTAAGTGAAGTCGATGACAGAGGACAAACAGTAACGCTAACTCTATCAGTAGATGAAGGAACTATCGCAGCTGCAGCAGGTAATTCTGGTGTGTCTATAACCAGTGGTAGCGGAACCAGTACAGTAGTTGTCTCCGGTACGATAGCTCAAGTTGATAACTTCTTAAAGGGTACAGGTACAGGAACAATTACCTATACCGCAGCAGGTACACCAACAACCGATGCAACCTTCACCGTAACTGTAAATGATCAAGGCAATACCGGTACAGGCGGAGCGCTTCAAGGCACAAACTCAATCACCATAGATACGCTTGGTCCAACAGTAACGATTACTGATAACAACGCAGGTGCCACCGGTGAAGAAACTACCGTTGAAGCCGGCAGTGCAGTCAGCAGTAGTTTTACGATTAGTGCAGATGACGGCTTAGCCTCGATTACGGTTGGTGGCACTGTTATCCCGGTAGCAACCTTAACCAGTGGTTTACCAGTCGTAATTGTGAGCCCGGATGAAGGCGGAACGATTACGATAACGGGTTATAACAGTGGCACTGGCGTAGTGAGTTACACCTATGCCTCAACAGCAGAAGACCACAGTGGCGGCGAAGTAGTTGACACCATCGCAATTATTGTCACCGACACCGATGGCGATACAGCAAATGACAGCCTCGACATTTTAATTACCGACACGAGTCCAACGGCGAACGCGGACACGCGCACGGTGAGTGAAGACGATACCGGTATTACGGGTAACGTTGAGACGGGTGTGAATGCAACGGCGGACACGTTGGGCGCGGACAGTGCGGACATCACGGGCGTGCAAGCGGGGACGACGGCGAGTGAGATCACCACGGGCGTGGGTAGTGCGATCAGTGGTACCTACGGTGACTTAACGATACAAGCGGATGGATCTTACACTTACGTATCTAATGCAACAGCGCAAGCACTTGCAGTAGGCTCAAGTGTGACGGACAGCTTTAGTTATACGATTAAAGACAGTGATGGTGACTTTAGCACGACGACATTTGTTTTTACTGTTACAGGCGTGAACGACGGCCCGGCAGCGGTGAACGACACCGGTGCGGTGAATGAAGATGCGACCTTAACGGTCACCAAAGCCAACGGTGTGGTGGATAACAACGACACCGATGTTG
>JAJFIL010000094.1 GCA_021774965.1 Alphaproteobacteria bacterium | reverse complement strand
AACTCTCAACGTACTGAATGGGCGTGGTTTCGGTGGGGGTTCCCCGCATGGAATTCAGCATGTGCCGGGAAGAAAAACTTGCCGCGTCCAGCGCCACCGCCTGCTGATACGTCTCCGCCGCTTTTTCCTTCTTTCCCAGAGCATAATAAATATTGGCCAGGTTGTTGTGAGCTTTGGCCATATCGGGTTTGCAGGCAATGGCCTTTTGGTAGGAAACCAGAGCGTCATTCAGCCTGCCGACTTCTTCGTAAGTATTGGCTAAATTATAATGAGCGTCCGCGTAACCTGGATATATTTTTAAAGCCTGTTGCAAAGACACGATTGCCTGCTTCCAACTTCCGAGTTCTTTGTAAGCAATGCCGAGATTATTGCTGGCTTCAGGTTTGGAAGAGTCCAGATCGAGTGCAATCCGGTACGATAGAATCGCCGATTCCGGATCGTTGATGCGACTAAAGGCATTGCCCAGGTTGAAGTGGTAATTCCAGTCCCTGGAATTTGCTTGGATGGCCAGTTGATAGGAGGCAATCGCATTTTCAAAGTCTTTCAGCCCTGCATGGATGAGACCGAGGTTGAAATGGGCCGCATCCAGACCGGGTTCGAGAGATACGGCCTGTTGATAGGAGCCAATGGCTTCTTGCCATCGGCCCTGACCTTCAAAAACCTTGGCAAGGTTGTAATGAGCGTCCGCAAAATTTGGGTTGATTGAGAGAGCTTTGGATATGAGTTCTTCGGCGCGGTCGAGTTGGCCCAATTGGAATTCGAGCACCCCTGATAAATGCAAGGCGTCAAAATTTTCGGGAGACCCGGCCAGGGCCTCATGAAAACAGGACTTGGCCTCCTGCAATCTGCCGTTTTGAAAATTTTCGACAGCCAGGTGCAGTAGTTTTTGCGTATCGACGGAAGAGTCGCTCATCCTGAAAACACTTTTATGAAGGGCTATGATTTGCCATTGCTATCCAATCCGCGAAAATGGGATTAAATTCAAATCGTTTCTATAGGATACGAAATGGCCTGATTATCGTCTATTTTTATTTTTACGTAAAGTTTAGAAAAACAGGCACTAAGGCACCTGGTTGAGGGGGTAGGGGAGACTTTGCGTGCTTGAAAAGGGGGGCATTAATTGAATTGCCTGGAGAAAAGGATGCCGGGCTATCATAAAACCTTCTGGATGGTTTTGCCGTGGTCGGCAAGGCTTTTGGCGCCTTCCGGCTCATACTGCACTGGATCGCATTGGCTTTTAATAACGCTTGAAATTCATTACTCGCGTATTTGAACCCCGCGATCCGAATGATGAATCAATCCTGGCTTTAGACATTCATTTCTGATCGCCATTTTTAAAGCGTCAATCACAAGTTGCCGGGTGATCCAACGATCCATGCCCCAGCCGATGACTTTCCGGTGAAACAAATTCAGCGTGGCCGCCAGATACAACCAGCCTTCCCGCGTTGGGATATAGGTGATGTCAGACACCCAACATTGATTGAGTTTGGAAACATTGAATTGTCGTTACAATAAATTCTCGGCTACGGGATAGGAGTGAGCTGAATTTGCGTTTGTGTTTGGAGACGATGCCATGCTCACGCATCAAGCGGGCGGCACGATGCCTGCCACAGGCATGACCGTTTGAAAAATATGGTAGCCCCAAGGGGAATCGAACCCCTGTTTCCGGCGTGAGAGGCCAGCGTCCTAGCCGCTAGACGATGGGGCCATATCTTTTGAATTTTTTTCTACGGCAAAGGCCGATCTTAAGCTTTCCTGTGGGCTTAACGATACCAAACGGTTATTACTTGTTTGAAGAATGATACGCTCTCATCCACGGAGTGCCTGTATTAAAAACCCCCTTTGTTTATGATCGGTGGACCGCCGCCTTTGGACCGTCGTGCTTTCTTTTTTTCTTCCCGCACCCTTTGTTCTTCTTCAAGATCCCGCTTATTCAGTTTGAAGATGAAAAAAACCATGAGAGGGTAGGCAGGTAATGTCATCACACCCCAGGTCGCAAAAAACATTCCTTGTGGAGACATAGGGCTTGAATCCGCTGTGTCGTCAAACCCTTGCAAGCCGGTCATGGTTAAAAACAGCATCAGGCCGAACAACATGCCAAAAAGACAGGCAAGCGCTGTTTTATGCACGACTTCATTCATGTACAGCCCGGAAACCAAGTGGAAATCGGTGACATAAGCTCCTATCACGCCCAGTGTAGCCATAATGAATATGGCCGTCATCAAAAAATCCATAGTGGTCGCGCCTGTGGCAACGACCAGATAAACCGGCGCCCACAGGCCGACAATAAAGGGATTGCGGTAAATATTCATTTTATCCTATCCAATGGAGTTAGGCGACGTAAGAAAATGGCTCGGGCACAAGGAATCGAACCTCAATCTTCAGGACCAGAACCTGACGTCGTACCATTAGACCATGCCCGAACACTTATTCCCTTGGATTCCGGTTCATCATAGGTTTATATTATTTTACTGTCAACAATTTCCTTCGCAAAAATGAAGGCCTACAAAACGGTAACAGTTTGATAAGTAAAGGAGGGAATTGGGGGATGCGCGTGATTGCAGGTAAAGCCAGAGGAACCC
>JAJFIL010000093.1 GCA_021774965.1 Alphaproteobacteria bacterium | reverse complement strand
AAATCCAGCATGTGCCATGCTGGCAAAACCCAGTGCTACGCTTACAACAAGGGCTCCAATGATCTTCTTCATTTTCCTGTTCTCCCATGAACGGTTTCAAATTCTTGATTTCGGCACCCTAGGCCTTGGCGCGCAGCTCTCCTATCAAAACGGATTGGGCTTTTTGATGGGGCCTGAGTGCGAAAGTCCAATCATCGTGTTGCCCCATAGAAAAAGCCGGGGTCCCCTTGCGGGGACTCCGGCCTTAATCGGTATCCGAAGATCAGATTACGTTAGTGACCTGCGACGATGGAGATCGTCATGGTGTTACCGTCGAAATCTGTATCTTCCCAAGAGTCGCCAACCTCATGGTCTTCGATCTCTGTGCAATTGGTTTCTTCGCCAAGTGTTGAGCACAGATTGTTGCCGTCCAAGGACCATGTGCCCGAAGCAGTTCCTTCTGCCGTGGTCATTGAGAAGGTGTGATCCGAGCTGAAGTGATAGCTCACCACAATGGTGCCATCAGCACCCGCAACGGTAACGGTGTTACCGAATGTGGAATCCATCAAGTCAGCATGGGCTGCGCCAGCAATGGTCAGGGCAGCTACGGTTACAAATGCTCCAATGATCTTTTTCATGGATCTATTCTCCTGTTGAATTTGATACGAAACGAGAAAGGCCGGATCCACTTTGATGGGTGCCGGCCTTTTCGAATTTAATCAGTCCCGAGATTACATGCCCGCGATGATCGTGAAGGTCAGTTCGGTTCCACTGGAGTCCGTTGCGGTCCAGCTATCACCAACGCCTTTGCCATCAACGAGATCGGCACAGCCTTCTTCGCCACCGTCAACAGTGGTGCAAATCTGACCATCAGCTTCGCGCCACGTGCCGTTCATCATACCGTCGGCAGTGCTGAGGTGGAACGTGTTGTCCGAACTCATGTGATAGGTTGCGACCACGGTGCCATCAGCAGCGGTTGCTGTGACTGTGTTGCCGAAAGTAGCTTCAAGTGTGTCATTGGCCAGCGCGGCGCCACCAATGGTCATCGCGGCGCCAAGCGCTACCGCACAAGCAAGTTTCTTCACTGGGAATTCCCTCCGTCGAAGAATGAATGAGTTGGCCTCTGCTCCCCGCAGCCAGGCCAGGCTGCCTGCCTCCAAACAGAAGGCAGGTGTTAAGGTAAACAATCCTGCGCGCCGTGCAAGTGTTGCCGACAAATTATCAGTCTCCGTGGCAGGGAGAACGGGCAAGAATCTGTCCCTTGCGTCAAAAACAACGCAGTTTTCCGGCCCTTTTGGGCATTTTCACTGTTTCGTGCGCTCCCTAGGGCCAAATTGCCGCGTGCCGGGGCCCCAAGCGAGGCTCAGTCTCCACCAGCTTCTTCGGCCGCCCGGCGCGCTCTGCGCTCTGCCCGCCGCTGACGACGGCGTTCCTGAGCTTCGGTCAGAACCTCGTCTTCCGGGGCGGCTTCTTCTGGCGCAGCACTGGCCGCAGGTTCTTCAGCCGGTGAAGGCTCCTCTACAGGTGCAGGGTCTGCTACCGGCGCAGGGTCTGCTACAGGTGCAGGGCGGGCCCGACGTGGGCGCCGGGGACGCTCAACAACCGGTTCAGGTTCTGGCGCAGGTTCGGTTTCTGGTGGTGTTTCCTGCGGCTCTTCTTCAGCAGCGGGTGCTTCTTCTTCAGGCTCTGACCTGCCGCGGTTAAAGAGGCCTCTTAGGACATTGTCTTGTGCCGATTCGGGTTCTTCGGAACTCGCGTCCTCTGCGGTTGCATCAGGTTGGCCGATAAGTGACTCCAGAGGGTTTGCCCCAAGTGGGTTGCCACCGCCATTGCCATTTCCAATGCCCAGCTGGTCTTCCAGAAACTGCTGTCCCATGGCGGCAAGGTCAGGCCCGAACTGGGGATCATCCCAGGTGCCGGAAACCAGAATGGGCACTGTTAAGCCCGTGATGTCCCGGGTGGACCCTTGCCCCTCCAACGTCATGACGGCTTGAGGATCAAAGCGATACTCAATGGTGCGATCCAACATATTGGTGGTGCCGGTACCGGTGATGCGCAGCAGTGGGTTCAGCAATCGCAAATCCAGATTGGTGACCACACCGTTGCGGATATTGAACGTGCCGCCCAGTTCCGCAAAGTCTGTTTGCTGTACATCCTGCGGCAAATCCGCTTCGGTGAAAGAAGAGCTCAAGGTGCGCACCAAACGCGCAAGATTGACCCCTTTGATGGCACCGTCATTAAACCGAATCTCACCGGAACCGTTCAGGGCACTGATGAAATCGCGTTGGCTTTGCCCGCGCGTGGTCAGATCCACGGTGATATTGCCGATCCCTTCCAGAGAAGAAAAATTGGCAAGATCCGTAAACAGAGGCAGGGCCTGAATGATGCTGAAGGTGGCTTGCTGGCGAATCACGGCAGCAGGGTTGCGTGCATCCACCTCAAACCGCGCTGTGCCGGAGCCTTCATAGAGCGCCATTTCCTCCAAGAGCGCTGTCATCACGCCATTGCGGAGGGATACGTCCACTGCGCTGCGCCCCATCTTGAGGGTGGAGGTGATGACTTCCTCGGCAACGATGTTCAGGTCCATGTCAAAAGCGCGCAGGGCGCTGAAATCAATGGTCTCCGTGCTCCATTCTGATGATCTCCCGCGTCTGCTGCGAGACGTGTCCTCGCCCATATAGGGGCGCACATCTATTTGGTTCAGCGCCATGGTGCCGTTGATGCGAGGGCGAGAGCCACCGAGCGCTATGGCAAAATCACCGGTGCCTGTCATGTCATCAAAGCTAAGCTCGGCATTCCCAAAATTTACGTTGTTGCCTGCTGCATCTGCTCGCCCGGAAATATGCATAGGGCCAAAGCCACCGGGGCTTTCAATGGGCGATCCCGTCCAGGCCGCAAGTCTGC
>JAJFIL010000092.1 GCA_021774965.1 Alphaproteobacteria bacterium | reverse complement strand
CACATCACCTGCTGCACTGACAGAAGAAACTGTTCCACCAGTTATACTCGTTAGTGTTACAGTACCTAAACCGTCAACATTAACATCTGCAGTAACGCTCCCTTCTTTGCCATAAATAATATTCGCTGTATTGGTTTGACTAACGACAAGAAGATCATCAATACCATCTCCATTAATATCGCCAACACCTTCCGCTCGATCAGTTTGAGCATTTGAATCAAATAAATTAGTTAATTGAAAACCATTGCTGCCATCCAAAGTATTTAGATCAAACGAACTAGAAAAACTAGATTGACCATAAACAACATAACCTGCCGGCAAATTACCACCACGACCACCGGCAATACCTTCTTGTGCAAATATAAATAGATCATCAAGCCCATCGTTATTCATATCTCCAATACCAGTAACAGTTAGTCCTGTCTGACTACTCGCCATCACACCTGATATTTTAAAACCATTGCTACCGTCTAACACATCAAGATCAATACTATCCAAACTCGACTGACCATAAACAACTGATACTTCACCAACGCCTCCATTAATAATTGGCGTCCCTATGATAATGTCATCAAATCCATCACCATTAATATCACCTGCACTATTAACATCAATCTTTCCATTAGCACTGATACTACTTCCCGATAGCACAATACCTTGACCTACTGTAAGCGCACTTAAATTAATATCACTTGCAAAACCATCAGCATGTCCAAATAACAACGCACTTTGTCCTGGTATCGTGGCGCCAAGTCCGGGTGCAAGTTCAAAAGGCATACCAGCAATGACATCATCAAACCCATCATCGTTAATATCACCTACGCCAGCTATAGAGCGAATAGCTAAGTCAGATGTAAGGTGCACTCCGTCACTTCCATCTAACCTGCTGAGATCTAATAGAGATGACAATTTATCTTCCTGCCCAAAAATTAAATAACTTCCTTGCGATTGGGTGCCTTGTACCAGAAAATCATCAAACCCATCACCATTAACATCACCGGCTGACGCAACCGCATTGCCGCCATTCTCTAATGTCACTGCTTGATTTAATGAAATCGTACCAGCGACTTCAGTTCCGCGTATTGTCAGTGTCAAAGTTGATGAAGATGTTTCACCATTGTCATCACTCATGGTGTAATCAATTAAGACTGTTTCAACATCACCAGCAATGAGATCAGTAAAATCATTACCAGGATCAAATTTAAGCTGATTGTTTTCTATAGAAACATTACCTTTGCTACCTTGAAGGGTTACAGTATCTAAAGAAAAATTAGAAGCATCATCATCAATATCTGCATCGGTATCGTTAGCAAGCACATCAACCAGAAACGCATTATTATTACCGGCAGGAAACAAACGTGCGGCAATACCACCATCTAAATCACCACTACTGCCTGAACTGGTCTGCCATACTGCTACTAAACCGCCATCACTCAGTAAATCAATTGCTGGACGTTGTTGATTATCATCAATGAGCTCATTAACAAGAAAAGTCGTTACCTGTCCTTGGTCATCGAAACGTGCAGCTATAACAGCGAGGTCATCTTTATCAGCACCTTGATCCGCAAAACTATTCCAGCTAACAACAAATCCATTATTGCTATCAGCAACAACACTATAATCAAGACCGAATAATTCAAAATCAGGATTAAGTAAAATAGCTTGTCCCTGAGATACGCCTGAACTGTTAAACCGTTGCCCGTAGATATTTTCAGTAGAACTAGCATAGATCCAAGTCACCATATAATCGCCACCAGATAATGCGACGACTTCAGGAGATTTCATTTGCGAAGGCTCAACAGCAACAGACAAAGGGATCTCTCCCGTCAGCGCATTACCTTGATTATCATAAAAGCGTGCGCTTAAAGGCGTTTCATCTAATAGTTCAGGTGGAATAGGTCGATTAAAATCATTCGACTCCCATACAACGGCAAAGCTGCCGTCAGTTTGTACTGCAAGTTTGGGAGATTCTTGATTATCGAAAGAAAAAGTATTGACCTCAAACTCACTACCAACTTTATCGCCATTCGCATCAAAACGTTGGCCGGCAATTTCACTTTCAGTCGTTGCGCCACCCTCATGCTCTGTTACCCAAACAGCGACAAAACCGCCATCGGGTAATCCGCTAATATCGATTGCTGCCTGACTATCACCAGTATTGGTATTAATTAAAAATTCACTACCAACTTTAATTCCATTCACATCAAAACGTTGTGCAACGATATCATCAGATGTTACAGCATCCGTTGTTTGCCAACTGACAACAAAACCACCATCACTTAATGCCGTTGCTTTGTGTATAAAATCACTGACTGGCGAACTACCATTGATATTAAATTCATTACCTAATTTGTTTCCGTTACTTGAAAATCGCTGGCCGACTAAAGTAGTACCATGAGTCAGCCATGTCGCAACCAAACTATCATCAGCTAAAGTTACAATATCAGGCCGTAGTTGCTCGCTCCCTTCACTCGTATTAGCAAGAAACTCGCTTGAGGCAGAGGGATTATTAACGGTTATATTTAATGTTGCGTCGTCTGCGACAGCTACAGGCACAGAATTAAATTCGTTTGTAACAAGCGTAAAAGTTTCACTTGTTGACAAACCACCGCTATCCGTTGCAATGACGCGAACATCAAATGAACCTATATCCAAATCGGTAGGTGTACCGCTGAAGGTTTGAGTTGTATCATCAAACGTTAACCACGAAGGTAATGTACTGCCATCCGACAGACTGGCAACATAGGTTAAGGTTTCATTTAAATTAACATCTGTAAACGTATCGATAGGAATTTGAAAACTAAAAGCCCGCTGTGCGCGAGAAACTTGTTCACCAATTTCATTACTAACTTCGGGCGCCAGATTAACGTTGCCCACATTCAAATTAAAATCTAAAGACACAGTTTGATTCGCGCTGTCCGTAGCCGTGACTTTAATATCAATAATTTCACTGTCACTAACGACAGGCGTACCACTAAACGTAAGTGTCTCAGCATCAAACGTTAACCATGACGGCAAATCACTGCCATCCGCTAAGGTTGCCTGAAGTTCTAATAAATCTAATGTTTCATCTGCAAAACTATCCGCAGCAAGTTGATAACTAAATGGCGCATCACTAAGAATTATTTGATCTTGTGCCGTATCATTTAAGACAGGTGATAAATTAGGATTATTTAAAATACCAGTTGGAAACTCAATATTCTCGATAAATCCTGCCTTCGTATAATAATTACTAATACGTACCTGACCGCTTGCATTAGGAATACTAAGAATGTCTGAATCAACTGAAACATTAAGAACTAAATCATTTCCATCGCGACTATGACTATCTAATTGAGACGTTGCCTCATCAAGGCCATCAATCATCGTTTCAAACAAGAGCTGATCAATACCTCCCGCATCATTAATAGTAATGCTAAAGCCGTCCGTAATATCCGCACTCGGTTGAAAGCGATAGGTTGATGCTAAAGTATTTCCTGATGTCGTTTCGCCATTAACTAACGTTTGGTCTTCAGGTAACATCGATTGAATAAAAGCCGCATCCCAGCTTGAACCATCTTTAAACTGGATGGTTTCAATTTGATTGTCGCTAACAAACCAGTTACTAACTGTAATGACATCGTCAGTCTTGTTACCATTTTCTGTTAGTTGAAGAATTAAATCGTTACCGTTTCTTTGAACACTAATATCATCAGCTGTAATCCCAGTATCAAAGGTAATACGATCATTACCTGATTCGTCCTGTATTAAATCAATACCATCGCCACGATTGAAATGATAGGTGTCGTTACCTTGCCCTCCTACCAAGACATCATTATCTTTACCGCCTTCTAAAAAGTCATTGCCGAGTTGGCCGTAAAGGAGATCGCTGCCTTCTTCGCCATAAAGCTTGTCGTTGTCGTTACCACCGTAAAGTTCGTCGTTGCCTGTACCACCAATAAGTAAATCATCACCGCTGCTGCCTGCAATCAGGTCATTGCCGCCTAAACCATAAGCAATATCATTAAAGGTAGTCAGGACGGTGGTGTTTGATTTGTCATCTTCTACAGTCGTGCTTTCATAGGTGACCAGCTCGGCGTCTGGCTCTATCGTGGCGCCTGTTTCCTGTTCAACAAAGGCCGTTGTCCAACGCAGGCCACTATCAAACTGGATTGTTTCAACGGTTTTACCCGCAAACCAATCGGTAATGATAAGTACATCACCCGTTTCTGTGTTGTTTTGTTTAAGAATGAGGTGCAGATTGTCACCGGATTTTTTTAGTTCCACATTATCCGGATCGATGCCACTGGCCAGTTTTATACTGTCATTCGCACCATCTTCATCCTCTATAACTTCTTTGCCGTAACCAAAACCAAACTGATAAGTGTCGTTTCCTTTGCCGCCGCGCAATGTATCATTCTTATCCGGTTCGCTTTCGATACCGCCATCAAGTAGATCATCACCGACGCCACCGATAACTGTATCTTTACCATCTTCGCCATAGAGGAAATCATTGCCACCTACATCTTTACCATTAGGATAAGGACGAGTAGTCACTGTGTATTCAATGTCATCACCAATGGCCGATTCAGTAAAAAGAATAGCTGTATTTTTTTCAAAACTATCAGGATTGATATCACCGTAGATAATGTCGTCACCACTGCCGCCACTAATAGTGTCATCTCCACCTTCGCCTTCTAATAAATCACGATCATTACCGCCATCAATAATGTCGTTACCATCTCCACCTAAAACATGATCTTCACCATCACCCCCATAGATAAGATCGATTCCGGCAAATTCGCCAAATGCTTCAGAGAGAACAAAACGCTCCGTTACAGCATCCGTCGATAGAGGACGAGGAATAAAAATATCGTTACCGTATGATGTTCCATAATTATTACTTTCACCTATAAATCCATTTTCAGGTCCTGACCAGTCAACAGGTATAGGGAAATTAAAATCAGGCGTGTTTCCTTCAAATTGAAAAACAAGATCAAAGGAATGAACATCACCATAAATAATATCATTGTCATCACCACCAAATAATTGATCGCTACCTGCACCACCAGCAATGATGTCATCCCCCTGGCCACCAAAAATGGGATCATTACCATCTTGTCCAGCAAGCAAGTCTCCAGCATCACCGCCATTAATATAGTCGTGACCACTATTACCATTAACAATATCGTTATCTTTTCCACCAAAGATACGATCAGCATGTAACGATCCTAAAAAAGTATCGTCCCCAACATCACCATTTAGTACCGTATTCTCAGCCGTGGTATAAATAATATCATTGCCTATTCCACCATTTAATACGCTTCCTGCCCGACTAGTTAACAGTCGATCATTACCTGCTAAACCATTAACAATATCGTAATCACTTAAACTAACGACATCTTCTACAGGAATTTGCACATCATCTGTTATTGTCCAACGACCGGTTAATAGCACTTGCTGACCATCAGGTGTGAAGATAAAGTCAATTGCTTCATCATCGCCACTTGTCATGTTGAGTATTTGAGTTGGTTCAGGTTGACCTTCTAAATTAATACCAAGATCACCTGAGCTAAAGTTATTTATGGTAAATACGGCGCCGTTACTCAACGGTCCATTACTTGGGATTTCTCGAACAGTGAGCGTTGAGGTTGAAGGATCATACGTATAACGAAATTCTTCATCTAAACTGTCATAAACATTTTCTGTAGCCGTACGATTACCATCAAGTAGCAAGGTATTTTTGTATCTAACCCGTCCTATACCATCACTATCTTCGATGATATCGCCTTCACCTACATTATAAGTGTCGTTACCTTTGC
>JAJFIL010000091.1 GCA_021774965.1 Alphaproteobacteria bacterium | reverse complement strand
AAAAACCTGCGCGAGCAAGGCAAGCCTCACAAAGTCGCCCTCGTGGCTGTCATGCGCAGGATGATTGTTGCCATCAACACAATCCTCAAGGAACAGAGAGATTGGCGTGTCCAATAATCCACAGTTGCTTGCGGGGGAAGGACAGGGTGGGGGTGTGCCGAAGGCAGTGTGTAGTTCTAATCCGTTGGCGCCAATGTGGGTGCCGCGCTGGTGACGTCGATTGAATCGGCGCTGCCCTCGGGCTGCACCACTGTGTCGATAACCCTGAAGTGGCTTGCTGACAATACCATGCTGCCGATAGGTGTGGGCGCGCGAACGCGGACGGGGATGTAATACCCTTCCTCGATTTCGGCGATATAAATCGTCAGCGGCGGACGGGGCAAATCCTCGTCTTCCGGCTGGGGTTTGAAGCCTGCAACTTCTTCATATTGCAATTTGCAAACGGTTACTTCGCCGTCCCAAACTTCGCCATTGCGCACGCGGATTTCATCCTGGCCTTCATAGGACATGTTGAGATTGTAACGACGGCGCCCGTCAAATATCTGAATGGTCTCTCCGCAGGGAAGTTCTTCGCTAAAAGTCATGCCGGTGATGAGATGGATCGCTGCATTCAGTGGGTCGTAGGAGTTTTCCCGTTGTTCTGCTGTAACCGGAAAACGCTCAAGTCGGCGACCATAGGAAGGATCTGATTCCACCAAATAGGGTGTGGTTTGGTCATAGCCTATGCGCACGATCTGGTATTCATCGCCGCGGCCATCGAAATCCTGGAAATAGGTCTGTGGATACATGATGTCCTCGACAACGGCCCCTTCGGAGGCAGTGTCATAGGTGCTTTGAAATAGAAAGTCTGCCAGACCATCCGTGTGCAGATTGGTGGTGGCAACATAACTGTCTTCGGTGAAGGTGGCGCGAAACCGTCCGCTGCCGAGGGAGAAACCTCCCATCTTCATGTCGTAATTGATGCGGAGCTCCTGAGCCGGAATGCCGTCGGGGCCTTCAAGGGTTGCAACCTCCTGAGCCATTGCAGTCATGCTGCCGGATGTTGCAAGAAACGCTGCCAGAAATCCATATACTTTCATGACCAAACTGGTCCTTTCCAACTAAGGAGCTCTTGGCTGCCCAAAAGCCTCTTACTCCATTAGCCCGTCCCCGCAAATTGAACAGTAGCACTAAATCTTCCCGCCTGAACGCTAGCTGAACAGTGGTGGTAAAGGTGAGCGGAGCGCTTTAGGTTTTGGGTTCGAAAGACTCACTTAAGATTGTGCGCAATGACGAAAAAGCAACCCGCCAAGAGCTCCATTGATGTTGAAGACCTCGCTTCCCGTGTCATAGCGGGGGAACGCCGTGCCCTGGCCAAGGCAATAACTTTGGTGGAATCGGGCCGGGCAGGGGATCGTAAAGCTGCAGATGAGCTTCTCACCCAGCTTCTGCCTCATGCGGGCGAAGCCATGCACCAACCGATGAGATTGGGGCTCTCCGGCGCGCCGGGGGTGGGGAAGTCCACCTTTATTGAGGCTTTCGGCATGTATCTCACCGGCGCGGGGTATCGAGTGGCGGTGTTGGCCATAGATCCATCGTCCTCGCGCTCCGGGGGCTCCATCCTGGGGGACAAGACCCGTATGGAAGAGCTTTCCCGTGAGCCACGCGCCTTTATTCGCCCCTCGCCCTCAGGGGGAACCCTTGGTGGTGTGGCCCGGCGTACTCGCGAGGCCATGCTGCTGGTGGAGGCCGCAGGCTTTGACGTGGTGATCGTCGAGACCGTAGGCGTGGGCCAGTCCGAGATCGCGGTGGCGGACATGGTGGACATGTTCTGCCTCCTGCTGGCCCCCGCTGGCGGAGACGAGCTGCAAGGCATCAAACGCGGCATCATGGAGCTGGCGGATCTTATAATTGTGAATAAGGCAGACGGCGACTTGGAAAAGCCAGCCCGGGTAGCAGCGGCAGATTTCGCAGGCGCCCTGGGGCTGATCCGGCCCAAGTTCGAAGGATGGACGGCCAAGGTCCTTATGACCTCAGCGCTGGAGAAGCGCGGCATGGAGGAGATCTGGCAGGCAGCAACAGATTTCCGCACCGCCTTGGCAAAAGGCGGGGAGGGCGAGACTTTGCGCACCGCTCAGGCTCAGGCCTGGCTCTGGACGGAATTGCGGGAGGGGCTCTTGGAGGCTTTTCAGAGTAAAAAGGGGCTCAAACAGGCCCTTGGCATGGCTGAGAAATCTGTGGCAAAAGGCACCCAATTGCCCCCCGCCGCAGCGGCAAAGCTTCTCAATCAGTTTTTGGGAGAAGACTGAGGCCAAATGACCTCATAGCCGCTCTTGACGAGGGCTCATACCCCGTCTATACGTGCGCGCCTTGCGGCTGGCGCACCTTACTGGGTGATGACGGCTGGCAAGTTATAGCAAGATTTCTACGAGGAGACGGCCAATGTCGCGCCGCTGTGAGCTTTCCGGAAAAGGTCCAATGTCTGGCAACAATGTCAGCCACGCTGTTAACAAGACCAGGCGCCGGTTTCTGCCGAATTTGTGCAACGTCACGCTTCACTCGGACGTTCTGTCCCGGGACGTGAAAGCACGGGTCAGCGCCCATGCGCTCCGCTCTGTCGATCACTGCGGTGGTCTGGACGTGTTCCTGAAGAAGGCGAAGAAAGAAAAGCTCTCCCTGAGCATGCAGCGCCTGCGCCGGGAAATCCTCAAGACGGAAGCGACCGCCAGTTAACCCTGTTGGCGCACTATCGAATTTGAAAACGGGTCTCCATCGGGGGCCCGTTTTTCTTATGGCGTCACAAATCCCCGGATTTAGTTGGCATAAGCGATGCACAGACTCGCCTCATGCGCCCTTAAGTGGCTATAGTTGGCACGCATGGGGCTCCGCACAGCGTTAACGTCGGAGAATTTCGGGAAATGGTAGTCGGGACACTTGAGCCGCGGGTCGAGCCGTTGAAAATCACGCGTGTTGTCGGGACCTTTATTGTGGCCCTGCTGCGGCTTGTGGTGCCATCGCTTGTGCTCAGCTCAATCTATATTCTCAGCTTTTATCTGCTGCAGGAACCTGCGGGCATTTCTCTTGCGACGGAAAACGCCCTGGCCAACCCGGCTTGGTGGATGACCATGGGACATCTCAGTCTCATGTTGGCGTTCTTTGCGGTGATGATGACCAATCGCGCCCATGGGCCCGGCATGGCTTTGGGGCAGGTGGTTCTGTCCTGGCTGACGCTCGGCGGGCTCATGTATTTTGCGATCTCGCTTTACGGGTTAGGCACAATTCGCGAAGAGCTTTTTCCCACCAATGTCATGAGGGCGTTTTTGCTTGGCCTGTTTGCTGCCCACGTAGCTGCCATCTATGCCTTTGACTGGAAGCGCAGCATCCCGTGGTGGAAAGCACCACTTGTCGCTGGCATTGTCGGGCCCTTGGTCTTTGTGCTGATCTTCTATCCGCTTAGTCATCCTGGCATGGATGCACCCTGGGTCAGCTGGATGTGGATGGACTTCGTTGCCAAGGCTGCTTTGGGCGTAGCATTTCTGGTGCCCTACAACATGATGCGCCGCATGGTGAAACCGGACTGCGGTCTTGGTGGGGCTTAGCTGCGAAGCTTTGAGTTCTCACTCATCCATCAATTCAAATGCCAGCAACAGATTTCGCTGAAACGCATTCTGATTATTGTCTGAGATCAGATAAAGCTCGGTGCGGCCATCAATTTCCCGCACCGCCAACCCTTCCATATTGTCGATGCTAAAGCCTGCGCCAAATCGGGCAAGCTCGGGTCCATCGAGGGTGGCGCCGGGAACAATGCTCTGGGCCGCAATAAGCCGTAGTCGCGCGCCAGCCCCTGAGGCGGGAGAGAAGCGCCGCTCCAAAGTGACCACATCACCATTGGCAAGGGTTACAAGATCGGTAAGGGCATAGGGCTCAACACCCTGAAGCCAAAGGGCCTCGCTTGTGCCGGATTGCCGATCCAGGATCCACCCTGCCATGCGCCCGTCTGCTTCGGCAGCTTCGGTAATGGCCAAAAGGCGCTGATCATCCAGCTGTGTCAGGCCTTCCAGGCTGCCGTTAAACTCCCGTTCGCCAAAACTCGAAGCGCCTCTGAAATCTGTGGCCCTCGGATTGGTCTCCCCAAGAGGATGAACGAACGCCTCAATGCGGTGGTGGCGTTCGAACCCGACAAAGGCCGTATCCCCCACGATAGCCAGGCTTTCACTATCATGAGCAGGATCAACAAGTGCCGCGCCATTGGCGTCCAAAATAGACCAGACCTGCGCCTCGTTCTCTACGCCGACCAAGCGTGTTCCTGAAAAGCGCGGGGTGAAGGAGACCCAGTTGCCTCGGTCATTGACGGCAAGAAACCGAGTGTCACTTTCTACGAACCGCAAACCCGAGAGCCCGCTGAAATCTCTATGATCGCCGCGCAGAACTATGCCGCCGAGATAGCGAAGCCGTCCATTGCGCATGATCTCCCGCTCGCGCGGGCGCATGTCTACTTCATAGGAACTCAGATGCACAGTTTCGGCATCGGATGGTTGGGCTAGCGCGGGAGGTGCTATTGCAAAGAGAAATGTCAGGGACGCGAGGATGCCCAACCTCATTTCTTGCCTGCCATTGTTCGAGTTGCCTGCGCGCTTGTGCGGCGGAGGCCTCCGGTTCCGGTTTTGCCTCCAGACTTGCCTCCAGATTTACCTTTGGCTGCTTTCCGACCCCGGCTTGTGGTGGGCTTTTCCTCTTCAAACAAAGAGGCCAGTTGATCCGTCATGGCCCCGCCCAGCTGTTCGGCATCCACGATGGTCACCGCGCGCTTATAGTACCGCGTGACGTCATGGCCGATACCGATGGCCAGAAGCTCAACGGAGGATTTATCTTCGATGTAGCCGATGGTCTCGCGCAGATGGCGCTCAAGGTAATTGCCGGAGTTCACCGACAGCGTTGAATCATCCACTGGTGCTCCATCAGAGATGACCATCAGGATACGGCGATGTTCAGGCCTCGCTATCAGGCGGCTGTGCGCCCACAGCAAAGCCTCTCCGTCGATGTTTTCTTTCAGCAAGCCTTCCCGCATCATCAGACCCAGATTACGCCGCGCGCGCCGCCAGGGGGCGTCAGCTTGCTTGTAGATGATGTGGCGCAGATCATTGAGCCGCCCGGGTTTGGGGGGCTTGCCTGCAGCCAGCCACTCCTCGCGAGAGGCACCGCCCTTCCAGGCGCGTGTGGTAAAGCCCAGAATTTCCACTTTCACCGAGCAGCGCTCCAGCGTGCGCGCGAGAATATCTCCGCACATGGCCGCGACCGTGATGGGGCGCCCGCGCATGGAGCCGGAATTATCGATCAGCAAGGTGACCACCGTGTCGCGGAATTCCATGTCCTGTTCGTGCTTGAACGACAAAGGATGCATGGGATCGGTCAAAACGCGGGAGAGGCGGGCGGCATCCAGAATGCCTTCTTCGAGGTCGAACTCCCAGGACCGGTTTTGTTTGGCCATCAGGCGACGTTGCAGGCGGTTGGCAAGGCGGGAGACGACCCCCTGCATGGCGCGCAGCTGTTGATCCAGGTAAGACCGCAGCCGCGTCAGCTCTTCGGGGTCGCACAGGTCATCGGCATTGACCACTTCATCAAAGGAAGTGGTGAATACCTTGTAGGCGGGATCGTTGGCGCCATCGCCCTTCATATCATCGGGGTGCCAGGGGATCTCCCCGTCGCCCATTTCATCGGCATCAGCATCTTGCGGCATATCATCGGCATCCATCTCCATGGATTCCGCATCTTGATCTTCTTCGCTTGCGCCAGCATCGGTCTCTTCGCCTGACTGACCTTCTGCTTCTGCCTCGGAGGCTTCATTGTCTTCTTCCGAGCTCTCGCCGTCTTCGCCGGTTTGTTCTTCGTCCTGATCCTGGTCTTGCGTTTCTTCGCCCAGCTCATCGCCCAGTTCCAGATCGCGGATCAAATCTCGCGCAAGGCGTGAAAAAGCTTCCTGATCCTCGACAAGATTGCCGAGCTGGTTGAGGTTCTTTGCGGCCTTCTCTTCAATCCAGGGCCGCCAGGTGTTGATCATATCGCGGGCAGAAGCAGGCGGCTTCTCCCCCAACAGCCTCTCCCGCACCATAAGGCCGACAACCTCTGCCAGGGGGGCTTCGTTGCGATCTATGATCTTGTCAAAGCCGCTTTCAGCGCAATGTTTTTCAAGACGGGCGCGCAGGTTGGCGCCAACACCTTTCATTTGAAGGGCGCCCAGGCTTTCGACGCGAGCATCTTCGATGGCGTCATAGACCGTGCGGGCGCTATCACCCTTTGGCACTAGGCCTGCGTGGATGCTGTCATCATGGTGGGCAATGCGAAGGGCGATGGCGTCTGCCTCGCCGCGAATGGCGGTCACACCTTCAGCTGTAACTTCAGGCGTGATCAGCGGCAAGCGCACCTGATCGCCCTGGCGTCCGGCAGGTTCGGTGGTGAAGCTGACGGTAAGTTCTGGTTCCTCGGCAATGGTGCGAACAGCCTCCTCAAGAGCTCGCTTAAAGCTCTCGATGGCCTCTTCCCGTTCTGCACCCGCAACTTCGGACATGGTTCTTTCCTGCTCATAGCCTGCCTTGCTCAGCCGGCGGTGAGCTTTATCCCGCTAAAATGTGGCCTGCTGATTCAGGCAGCTCATCGCCAAAGCAGCGCTGATAGAATTCAGCCACGGTGGCCCGCTCCAGTTCGTCACATTTGTTGAGGAACGTCAGGCGGAAGGCAAAGGCCACATCATTGAAGATCTCGGCGTTCTCCGCCCAGGTCAGAACTGTACGCGGGCTCATGACGGTGGAAATATCCCCATTGACGAAGGCTTGCCGGGAAAGATCCGCCACCCGCACCATATTGGAGATGGTCTCACGGCCTTCTGCATCATCAAAGGCGGTGCACTTGGCCAGCACGATGGCGGTTTCCGCATCATGTTCGAGATAGTTCAGGGTGGAGACAATGTTCCAGCGGTCCATCTGACCCTGGTTGATTTGCTGGGTGCCGTGATAAAGCCCCGTGGTGTCCCCCAGGCCAATGGTGTTGGTCGTGGCAAACAGACGGAACGCCGGATGGGGATGGATGACCTTGTTCTGGTCCAACAAGGTCATCTTGCCTTGTACTTCCAGAACGCGCTGGATCACGAACATCACGTCCGGGCGGCCTGCATCATATTCGTCAAACACCAGAGCGGTGGGGTGCTGAAGCGCCCAGGGCAGAATGCCTTCGCGGAACTCCGTGACCTGCTTGCCGTCTTTTAGAACAATGGCATCCTTGCCGATCAAATCGATCCGGCTGATGTGGCTGTCCAGATTGACGCGAATACACGGCCAGTTCAGGCGGCAAGCCACTTGTTCAATGTGAGTGGACTTGCCCGTGCCGTGATAGCCCTGGATCATCACCCGGCGGTTAAAGGCAAAGCCTGCCAGGATCGCAAGGGTGGTTTCGCGGTCAAACCGGTAGGTCTCATCCTTTTCAGGAACATATTCATTGGCTTCGGAAAACGCTGGCACCTGCATGTCAATATCGACACCAAAAACCTCAGATGCCGAAACGGTTGTGTCGGGAAGCCGCAAGTGGCCTTCTGCCTGATCGCTCATTCTATTCGTCCGTAGTGTTAACGCGCGTTCATGCGCACGAATTCTCTGCCTGGCTCGTGGCTCGAGACCAGGATGCTTCATAGCTCTATCAAACTGAAACGGGCGATCAAACCCTTACTTTACGGAATGCGGCTTTATGGATGTTTGCATCCGCAAGCGGGCTTAGTGGAAATTTGCCGCCCGCAAGGTCCGATAGGCATTAATAACTTCGCGCAGGCGATCCTCGGCCCCCCGGTCCCCGCCATTGGCATCGGGGTGGAAGCGTTTAACCAGCTCTTTATAGCGCTGCTTGACGTCTTCCATATCGGCGCTCTCATCGAGATGAAGCGTCTCAAGGGCCTGTTTTTGAAGCTTGGGAATTTGCCGATCCCGCGCATTTGATCTCTTGGCCTTGCCTTCATCGTCCATGAGATCGAAGGGATCAGCGCCCAGTCCACCGGTGCGCTCACGAGGACGGGTTTTGCCCGGCTCAAAGCCTGTGTTGGGTCCTGCCTTGCCCTTCTTGGACCAGGCATTGGTTCCCATGCCCCATGTGGGGCGGTCGCCAGTGATGGTGGCGGCTTGATATTCCGCCATCTCATCGTCGCTCATGTCTTCAAAGAAGTTCCAGGAGCGATTGTACTGTTGCGCATGGGACTGGCAGAACCAGCGATAATTATCCAATTGCCCCGGTGTTTTCGGCGCGCGGTGAGGCGCAGGTTTATCGCAGCCCGCCCACTCACAGGTGCGATGGGCATTGGCTTCAGCGCGCTTTTTGCCTTTTGTGGGCTTTACGCGGATATCGAACCCCAAAGGGGGTTTATATTCATAGGAATCATTCATGACGGGGCACTATGCCGATGCTCTTTGGTTAAGACAACAAATAGGGCTAGATGACGTTAAGAAAAATATCTGCAAACGGAGATGTGATGAGCGGGAAGACCGAAACAATGCGGGCAAAGCTGGAAGCAGCCTTTGCCCCAAGCCTTCTGGATCTGGTGGACGAGAGCGAAAAGCACAGGGGCCACGCAGGATATCAGGGGGGCGGGGAGAGTCATTTCAGGCTTACGATCATTTCAACAAAATTTGAGGGTCAGAGCCGTTTACAGCGCCAGCGAGAGATCAATGAGGTGCTCCGGGAGGAGCTTTCAGGCCCCATCCATGCGCTTTCTGTTACGGCCAAAACTCCCGACGAGGTAGCCTGAATTCAGGTTGATCTCGGCTAATCAGCAGGGGGTGTGACCCGCAACGCCGTAATTTGGTTTCTGTGCCGCCTCAGGATCTCGAATTTATAGCCGTAGTAGACAAAAACCTGGTTGGGCTCAGGAATGGTCTGGGCTTCATGGATCACAAGACCCGCAATAGTGGTTGCCTCCTCATCCGGCAAGCTCCAGTCCAGGGCGCGATTTAGATCCCGCACGGGCACCGAACCATCCACATTGTAGGTGCCATCGGGTTGAGGCCGAACCCCTTGCACCGGCACGTCGTGCTCGTCGCGAATCTCGCCCACGATCTCTTCCAAAATGTCCTCAAGGGTCACCATACCCATGAGCACGCCATATTCATCGACCACCAGCGCGAAGTGAACCTGCTTGCGCAAAAAGGCATTGAGCTGACTTTGCAGCCCTGTGGTCTCCGGCACGAACCAGGGCTCATTGGCGATTTCTTCAATATCCAGTTTGCTCGCGTCCCAATCCACCTTGCTCAGGGCACGGAGCAAATCTTTTTGGTGCAATACGCCGATGATGTTCTCAGGATCTTCTTTCCAAAGGGGAAGACGCGTATGGGCGCTTTTCAAGACCTCTCGCACGATCACATCGGCGGGTTGGCCAGCGTCAATGACCTCCATGTTCTTGCGGTGGACCATGACATCCAGGACTTCCATCTCCCGCAGGTCCAGAATGCCGCCCAGCATGTCCCGGTCATCTTTGACCACGGCGCCTTCGGAATGGTGCAGCTCAATGGCACCCCGCAGCCGCTCATGGGCAGAAAGAACATCCTGTTCCTCGCCGATATCAATGCCGAACAAGTGCAATACCCGTCGCACCAGGGTCTGGATTACCAAAACGATAGGGGCAAACAGGGTCACAAAGAACGAAATGCCTGGGGCCACCCACATGGCCAGCCGGTTGGTGCGCGCGATAGCAACTGTCTTGGGCAGCACTTCTGCGAAGATCAAAACCACGAAAGTCATAACGATCGTGGCGATGGCAACACCGGAATCGCCAAACAGGTTCAGGAACAAGGCGGTCGCGAGGGCTGAAGCGGAAATGTTCACCAGATTATTGCCCAGCAAGATCGCACCGATCAATCTTTCGCGGCGGGCAATGAGTTTGTTGACTCGTGCAGCCGCGGCGACGCCATCTCCCTCCAGCTTGTGCATGGTGGCGCGCGAGGCTGCGGTCAATGCAGTCTCGGAGCCCGAAAAGAAGGCCGAGAACAACAACAGTGCAAAGATCGCCCCCAGAGTAATGAGGCTTTCCGACGTCATCAGCCGGTCGATCAAAGACATGGGATAGGTTCCTAAGTAGTTGCGCCGCTTGTTATAAGCAGCTCAAAAATAACATCGGCGGGCACATCTTTCTCGATGAAGCTCTCCCCGATGCTGTGGTTCAGTATAAGGGTTAGCTTGCCCTGCGCGACCTTTTTGTCCTGACGCATATGGACAAGCAATTCCGCCGCACCAAGGGGGCTGCCCTCAATATCACCAAGGGTCGCAGGAAGGCCCACGGCTTTCAGGTGAGCCCGCAATCGCTGCCCACAATCAGCCGAGCAATGTCCCAGTCGCGCAGAAAGGTCCAGCGCCAGACCCATGCCAATGGCAACCCCTTCGCCATGAAACAGGCGGTCTGAATAACCGGTGGCCGCTTCCAAAGCATGGCCGAAAGTATGCCCCAGATTGAGCAGGGCCCGCATCCCGCCTTCGCGTTCATCGGCGGCAACGATCTTTGCTTTGGCCTCGCAGGAATGAGTGACGGCATAGGCCATCAGCGGCACCACATTTTGTCCTTGGCTGAGGAGTGCCGCGCCGTTTTCCTCCAGCCATTCAAAAAACTCCAGATCCCCAAGCACCCCGTATTTTACCACCTCCGCATAACCTGCGCGCAATTGCCGGGGGACAAGAGTGCCGAGCAGAGAGACATCGCCTATCACCAGGCTTGGCTGATGAAACGCCCCAATGAGGTTTTTGCCCTGGGGAACATTAATGGCTGTTTTTCCGCCTACGGACGAATCAACTTGCGCTAAAAGGCTTGTGGGAACTTGCACAAAGCGGATGCCGCGCCGCAATGTGGCTGCAGCAAAGCCGGTAAGATCGCCGATAACGCCGCCGCCAAGGGCGATGACAATGTCGTCTCTTTCCACTCCCAATTCCAATAGCTGACCGGTCAGCGCTTCGAGTTGAGCAAAGGATTTAGTGGCTTCTCCCGCAGGCAGAATGATCGCTTCACAGGCAATGCCAGCAGCCCCCAAGGCATCCTTGGTTTTGGCCAGATGGCATTTGGCGACATTTTCGTCTGTGACAATGACAGCGAAAGGCCGCGCCAAAAGAGGCGAGAGGGTCTCTCCCAAAGCGCCAAGGGCGTTGGGACCCACCAAAATATCGTAAGAGCGCCCGCCAAGGTCGACGGGAACTCTCTGAAGAGGGTCGGTCATGAGGGGGCGTTCTCTGTTTTGAGATATTCTTCCAGCGCTTCGACGACATTCGAGACAACCCGCGCGTGGGGCCCCTCACCACTTTCGACAATGACGTCTGCATCGGCGTAGATGGGATAGCGGTCGTTCATCAGGCGCCCCAGAATATCTCGCGGGTCGCCGGTTTTAAGCAAGGGCCGTGTGTCCCGGCGCATGACCCGCTCATAAAGAAGCTCCAACTCGGCCTTAAGCCAGATTGAAATGGCACCGGCCTTGATCAGGGCGCGGGTTTCTTCATTCATGAAGGCTCCCCCGCCAGTGGCCAGAACGCACGGAGCGCCAGCAACAAGCCGGGCAATGACCTTGCGTTCGCCGTCGCGGAAGTGTTCTTCGCCGTATTTCTCAAAAATCTCAGAGACCGACTGACCCGCTGCCTGTTCGATTTCCTGGTCAGCATCCCGGAACGGCATGTCCAGGACCGTGGCCAGACGCCTTCCAACGGTTGTCTTGCCCGCCCCCATCAGGCCCACAAGCACGATGGTGCGCTGGACAATCTGGTCGCGCATCTCTGGGTCAAAGGGGTAGGGGGGCGATTTGTCGGGCAACGGGGGAAAATCCTTTGTACTTTGGTCTCTGATGCAAGCAATTTTTGCACTGCATCAAGCATTAGTCTATCCATTCTAATGGCGGCAAGGGGGCTCTTTCTTCACCATAACCGCCAATCTGCCGCTGCGGTCCTGATTTTGGTCGCATTTCCGGTGCAGGTTTGGGCAAAGCGATGGGGGCGAATGCTCGCATCAAGGGATTAGGGAACAGGCTCATGAACGGCCTATTGGCAATGTTGGGTGTGGTGCTGGTGCTGGTTTTAGGCGGTGCTGGCACACTTTTGTATGTGGCGAACACCATGGAGCCGCCCCTGGAGCAGCGTGAGGAAGTTATCTCCAATGACCGTTTCCCAGGCTAGAGACTTATTTTCCGCCATTTTGGCAGCACTTTTGTTGGTATCCACGCCAATGGTTGGTGCGGCCTGGGCGCAAACAGACGCCGGTGCGCCGGTGCAATTGCCCCCCGTCAGCGACGAAGAAGAAGATGAAGACGCTGTCGAGAGCGCACCTACAGCGGCGGGGACCTTGCGCGTTGCCCCCCGTGTGGGAGGCCGCAATTTGGGCATCGAAGTCAGTGTCATCGGCACATCCAATCCGATTGTGGGAACCTTATCGCCAAGTGAAAGTCTGGGCTCTGAGCTTTGGTCCGACACATCGGTGACCACGGCAGAGGTTCTGCTCAATCAAGTTCCCATTGACGCTCCATCTCGCGCCATGTCTGGGCTGTTGCGGCGTTTGCTTTTAAGCCCCTCCCGACCGCCCCGTGATCCGCGCGGCGGCGACCCCATATTGGGTCTTCGTATCACTAAGGCCTATGAGGCAGGATTTCTTGAGGCCGTTCCCGCCATGGTGGGACAGGCCCCGGCGACCCCGGGCGAAGACGATTTACAGGTTTTAGGCGCGCGCGCCTTGTTGCTGGCCGCTGACAATTCACAAGCCTGCAGCAATGACACCGCCTTACGCCTTGAAAGTGGCGAGCCCTTCTGGATGAAGCTGCGAGCCTATTGCTTTGTGCGTCAGGATCAGGTGGCCGCAGCAAGGCTTACGGCAGACCTCCTTTATGACCTGGGGGACGAGGATGAACTGTTTCAGGTCTTGCTCGACCGTTTGGCGGGAAACACCGGAGCAGATCCTCGCTCTGAACTGGGCCAGCCTTTAAACGAGCTTCACATGGCGATGTTGCGAGGTGTGGACGTAGCCCCGCCCGCCGGAAGCTTGAACACCATGTCCTTGTCCTGGCTAAGGTCTATGGCTCTTTCTACCGATTGGTCGGATGCCACCGCCTTACGTCTTACGGCCGGGGAAGCTGCTGCGGCTTCGGCAATACTCAGTTCTGGCGAGCTGTTGCAGGTCTATCAGGACAGTTCTCCGTATGATCCGTCAAATCGCACAGAACTCTTGAGCGCTGCCTCGCGCAGAGCAACACCAGACAATCGCGCCATGTTTGCCGAGGCGGTTTTGATGGATAGCGCACCAGCAGCCAAGGCGGAAAATATCGTCGGGGCGCTGCACCTGGCGGAGACAAGAGACTAT
>JAJFIL010000010.1 GCA_021774965.1 Alphaproteobacteria bacterium | reverse complement strand
CCCTTCCCCGTAAAGAATTTTTACCGCTTCAATATATGCTCGTTCCCTGGCCGTCGTCCTGGTCATATCCTCGATCTTCGCCAACACTTCCCTGGCCGCCGGTGCGTCCTGTTGTTCCCAAAGCGGATGATTGTGAGCCATCGCTTCTCCCCAATAACCCATAACAAAGCCGGGATCCGTCTTCGTGGACTGACGAAAAGAATTCAACGCCTCCTCGTACCAGAAAGAATGCAACGCCGCGACTCCCCTTAGAAAGTACCTTTGCGTCTCACCGGAACCGGAAGTGGGAAAATCCACGGTTCCTAAATTCGTCGAATGCGAGCCGTCCGCAAACGTTGATACGGGGGTCCACGCCAGAAACACTGTTAAAACCAGAGTCGCGATTTTGGGCCAAGACATGAAAAATCACCTCTCAATAATGTGAATGAAACACCGGGTCCGCTCGAATAATCCTTTAAGAAAGCCGGTTTCTCTATCCAAAAAAAGAACTAAAGGTTTTCTATTGCATCCAAGGATACTACAATACCCCGCTCACATTCGAGAAAGTATCCCCATAAATTAAACGTTCTAAACCATGAATAAATACAAAAGACTTTTCAAATTACTTCTGCCGCACAAAAAGGCTTTGATCGTAGGCTCCGTGTTCCTCATTGGCGCATCGTTGACCAACCTTGCGATCCCCCTGTTGATAAAAGACCTGGTCGATGTGGTCATGGTCAAGAAGAACCTGGAGATGCTCAATAACATCGCCATCAACATCGGCGCTTTATTTTTCCTGCAACTGCTTTGTTCCACCGCCCATAACTATTTATTCGACCTGACCGAAAAACGCATCATCACCGATTTTCGTACCAGAATATTCAAGCACCTGCAGACCCTGTCGCTCAATTTTTTTGCCAAGCGGAGAACGGGCGAGATCATGTCGCGCATGACCAATGACGTGACCACTCTGGAAAATCTCATCACCGACATCCCGGCCACAGCCCTCCAGCAATCGATACGCTTGTTCGGCGGCATCATCATCATAATCTACATGAACTGGAAACTCACGTTTATGATTCTGATCCTGGCCCCCGTCATGGTCCTGTTCGCCAAAATCTTCGGCAGAAGGTTAAAACGCCTCTCCACAGAAATTCAGGACAAGCTGGCAACCTCCACCACCATTCTGGAGGAAAACATTTCCTGCGTCCAGGTGGTCAAATCGTTTGTGCGAGCGCCTCTGGAAACCGAGCGCTTTTCAAGTGCCGTGGAAGACAGTTTTGAAAGCGCTAAAAAACGAGTGATCATATCCTCCTTTTTCGGGCCGACCATCGGCTTCATCGCCTTTTCCACCTCGTTGGTTCTGCTTTGGTACGGGGGCCGGGAAGTGATCACCGGCGGTATCAGCCCTGGGGAACTGATTGCCTTCATATTATACGCAACCATCATAGCGGGGCCGATGGGCAGTTTTGCACGTATGTTCACCCGGGTTCAGGAAGGCATCGGCGCCAGCCAGCGGATTTTTGACATTCTGGAGACAGAACCCGAAGTATCAGACTCTGTGGACGCAAAACCTCTACCGACTATTTCCGGAAAAGTCGAGTTTGACCAGATACGGTTTCATTATCGAGAGGATCAGGAAGTCTTGCATGGCATCAGCTTTTCAGCCGAACCCGGTCAGGTCGTGGCCCTGGTGGGTCCCAGCGGAGCCGGAAAGAGCACCCTCATCCACCTCCTGCACCGCTTTTATGACCCCGTTGCAGGAGAAATCCGCGTGGATGGCATTCCCATTCAGGATGTCAGCCTCAACAGCTACTGGAGCCAGATCGGCCTCGTTCCCCAGGAAACCATTCTGTTCGGCGGCACCATCCAGGAAAACATTGAATACGCACGCCTGAATGCGACACAGGATGAAATCATATCCGCCGCAAAAGCCGCCAACGCCCACCAGTTCATTATGGACTGCCCGGATGGCTATCAGACCGTCGTTGGTGAAAAAGGCATTCGTCTGTCCGCCGGTCAACGGCAACGCATCGCCATCGCCCGCACCATCTTAAAGGACCCGAGGCTATTGATTCTCGATGAAGCCACATCGGCTTTGGACAATGAATCCGAATTATTGATTCAGGACGCTCTGGAAAGGCTGATGCAGGGCCGGACCTCTTTCGTCATCGCTCATCGTTTGTCCACCATCCACAACGCCGACAAAATCATCGTTATGGATAAGGGCAAAATTGTGGAAAGCGGCAATCATCAGGAGCTTATGAATGAGGAAGGGCTTTATCATCGGCTTTACACCTTGAAAAGTTTACAAATGGTCGAATCGGAAAAAGAACTGAATATCTAAAAAAACTTTTTCAAATTAGGGCATACATTTCAATAGGTTATAAATATTGTTAAATTATCAAAAAAAAACGCTTGCTATTGCCCATCGGAATATCTATATTGATCTCACATTGGCTCACACGAGACCCAAGCAGTTGATTTGAAATAAAAAACCTTTGTCTGAAAGCAGATTCAAAAGGGGTTCAAAATGCTTTCAAATAAGGGTTTTTTAATGGGTTAATTTTACGCTGATTTCTGTTGACATTCAGAACGTAAGCGTATAAATTGCATAACTCACAAAAAAACTAGCTCTTTGAAATTTGAATAG
>JAJFIL010000090.1 GCA_021774965.1 Alphaproteobacteria bacterium | reverse complement strand
CCATTCCGCGCTCGGCCATGCCATCATCATTCAATGTCAACGGTCCCACTTGCCGGTACATCTCCAGTGCCGCAGACCGGGAATGATCGACATAATTCTTGATATGCGAAAATTCGCGGGCCACGTCATTTTCGGCGTATTTGAGATCGGGAAGGTAAACATCGATGACGCCATCCAGCAGTTTCAATGTGGGCAAGGCGTCGTAACCGTTGGTGTTGTATATAATAGGCAGATGCAGTCCCTTGTCTCTCGCGAGCGCGAGCGCCTTCAACAAGCCCGGAACCACATGCGATGGCGACACCCAGCCGATGAAATGCACGCCCTGTTTTTGGAGTTCCAGCATCTGCTCCGCCACTTGCTGATAGGAATACTCCTTCCCCAGGTTCTCTTGAGAAATCTGAAAGTTCTGACAGTAATCGCAACGCAGATTGCAGGACGTGACAAAAATATTGCCCACGCCACGGGTTCCTGTAAAGGGCGGTTCTTCGCCGAAATGCTGAACGGAGGCCCCCACCACCAGACGGTCGCTTTGACCGCAAACACCCCTGCCCTCCCCCGTTCGGTCCACTTCACAGGCGTGCGGACATACGGTGCAACCTCGATAGAGCGCATACGCTTCCTCCGCTCTTTGGTGGAGTTTGCCTGGAGTTAAATTGAGATAAGCCGCTTGCATTTGTTTTCCTGAATAAGGGATACTGGTTTTCAGTCATCCGACGATGTTATGATGAAATTTTAAACTATATTTGACTGAAATAACACATACCTATGAAATCCATCCATCCCTGTAGATTGATATTAATCGCCCTTTTTCTGCTGATCAACGCTCTCCCCACCTTCGCGGAACCGAAACACGGGTTGTCCCTTTATGGTCCCGAAGGCTTAAAATACAAGGCAGACGCCGCCTACGAATACGCCAATCCCAACGCTCCCAAAGGCGGGCACCTGGTGCTTTCAAGTTTCGGAGCGTTCACTAAGCTGAACCCCTCTTCCTTAAAAGGAGTGCTGGCGCCGGGAATTTCCGAACTGGTGATACAAACTCCGATGGATAGTTCCTCCGACGATGACGAACCGTTTTCTCAATACGGCAATCTTGTCGAAAAAGTCGATCTGGCCGAAGACCACATGACGATGGTCTATCACATTTATAAAAATGCGAAATTTTCCGACGGCCATCCGGTCACGGCGGATGATTTCGTTTTCTCTTTTGATATCATTAAAGACCCGGAGTACCACCCGGTGTACAAACAATATTTTAAAGATATTAAAAGGGTCGAGAAAATCGACGAGCACACCGTCAAATATCATTTCTCGATTCACAACCAGGAACTGCCGCTGATCACCGGGCAGATGCCGATTTTCCCCAAACACATTTACGGTCAACCCGGAAAATCTTTCGGCGCGGATTTCGACAATTTCGCCATCGGCAGTGGGCCTTATGTGGTGGAGAAGTATGAATTCGGGAAATATATCACCCTCAAGCGCGATCCCGACTGGTGGGGCAAAGACCTGCCGAAAAACCGTGGCCGCTACAACTTTGACTACATCACCTGGAAAGTATTTCTAGACCCGGTTGCCACCCGCGAAGGTTTCAAGGGCGGCGAATTCGACGTCAACCTCATCAACAGTTCCCGTGACTGGGCTTTGGATTACAAGGGTGACTTTGTCAAAAAAGGCTACTACATCCGCGAAGAGATTCCCCATAAGCGCGTGACAGGCATGCAGGGCTACGCCATGAACACGCGCAACGATCTTTTCAAATCGCGCAAAGTCCGGGCGGCCATCGCCATGGTGTTCGACTTTGAATGGAGCAATAAAAACCTGTTTTACGGCCAATACACTCGCAACGAAAATTACTTCGACAATAACCCTGAGATGAAAGCTGAGGGTCTGCCTAAGGGAGAGGTGAAAGAAACCCTTGAGCGCTTGCGAAAAAAATACAAAGCCTATATGCCTAAAACGGCGTTGACTAAACCTGTCGGCACACCAGGGGAAGGACAATCTCTGGAAAAAAACATTCAAATGGCCAACGCACTCCTGAACTCCGCCGGTTGGAAAGTGGGCAAAGACGGAATCCGTGAAAAAAACGGCAAGCGGTTCGAATTTGAACAACTGATCGTCAGCCCGGATTTCATGCGAATCTCGGAACCGTATAAAAATAATCTGCGTAAAATCGGCGTCGATATGAAGATCCGGGTCGTGCAGGTGGCTGAGTATGAGGAGCGGTTACGAAATTACAAGTTTGACATGATCATAGCAAGCTACCCGCAAAGTCGGTCGCCGGGAAACGAGCAACGCTATATGTGGGGGAGCGAAGCCGCCAAAACTCCGGGAACGCGAAATTATATGGGCATCGAAAATCCGGCCATTGATGAGCTGATTGAAATGATCGTCGAGGCGAAAACCCGTAAGAAACTGGTGACCGCCATTCAGGCCATGGACCGCATCCTGACCCATCAGTTTTATATCGTTCCTCACTGGTACATCCGCATCGATCGCGTTGTCTACTGGAATAAATTTTCCCGTCCCAAAGTCAACCCGTCCCAGGCTTCGATTTTGAACAACATCATTGAATGGTGGTGGTGGGACAAAGATAAAGCGGCTCGTTTGAAAAAAGCCCAGGCCGCGGGCATTCCGCTTAATTGACTGAATGAATAACATCCCCCGTTCCTCATATACCAACCAGAACCTGGTTCATGCAGATCCATAAAATAAAACACTTCATCAATAACGCCAACTCCACGTATCTGATATTCACGTTTCTTTGCTGTCTATTTCTGAATTCCGTGGTCACAGGGAACGAAGAAATCTACCTGGGATGGGCCAAGTCTTATTATGACCCAGACTGGCTACCAAATTCATTCGTCTATGACCACTGGGTGGGACATCGATTCATCTTCGAAGTATTTTTTGGATTCCTTTTAAATCATCTCAGTTTTGGAACTGTCGTCGTGATCGGCAGGCTTCTTGCCGCCGCCGCTATGGCTTATGCACTGTCCAGATTATTCAAACAGCTAAAACTCACCAACCTCGAATCGTTGCTTGTGCTGATGGTGTTTATTTCAATGGGACAGAATTTTCTTCCCGGCGACTGGATATTCATGTCGGTGGAGTCCAAAGTTTTCGCTTACCCGTTAATTTTTCTAAGCCTGATAGAGTTGCAAAAGAGCAATCTAAAACTGTCTGCGGCCTATATTTCTGGAGCCACTTATTTTCATGTGCTGGTGGCGGGCTGGTTTTTCATTTACTTTATAGTTTACTTGCTCGTAACCCGAACCAGTTTTCTAACTGTGGCTAAAGTTTCAGGGGTGTATCTGGCTGGCATCCTTCCGCTGGCGGCTTATCTGGCTCCTACAGTCTTGTCTGGCCCTAGTGACGTGGGTGGGCTACATCTCAATTGGATCTATGTTTTTTACCGGATTCCTAATTTAGCTCCATTCGTGGATGGAAAACTAAATGTAGCCGCAAGTTGGGAAGGGATGAGAATTTTCACTGTAGCCGTTTGTTTCGTTTTCGCAATATTTTTATACCGCAAAAATGAACTTCCAGCAGAAGCAAAACTCCTCACTCGTTTTATTCTGATAATAGGTTCCTTCATTTTTATTTTTCTGGTCGTGGCCTATTTTGATCATTCGGGCGACATATTAAAATACCGTCCCTTTCGGGGAGCCTCACTTTTCACGTTGTTTGTCTTGATAGAAATCGTTCTCTATACCAAACTAAAATTCACCAGCAAAAAGATACTGGTATCGAATCTTTCCATTGCGATCCTGGCCGTTCTTTTTACCTACGGCATCGGTCGCAATATCAATGAAAAATATATTAATATTTACTTCCTTCAAGATGAGAGGAAAATAGCCTGGAATGAAGTGACATCTTATGCAAAAAATCACACGGAGAAAGGATCCGTCTTTTTTATCCAGGGAGTTCGCGAAAGCATCCGCTGGACGTTTTCCAGAAATTCGGACCGGGATGTTTTTGTGTCGAAAAAATTTGTCCCCATCGACAAAAACAAGTGGTACGAATGGTATCAACGGCTTCAGATCCAGGTGGAAAATGAGGAACAGATGACGGCTCTGAGAAAAAAATATCAGCTGGGCTACTATCTGACGACCCCGTCGCGGCCCAGAATTGGAGAAGTCGTATTTAAAAACTCACACTATGTAATCTCTCGTCTGCCTGCACCGGAATCATGAAGGAAAAATAGTGACTGAAACTGCCAGGCAATCATAGTAAAATGGTTGTGTCTTACTGAATTTCAAAAACTTATCCTCCTTCCCCGAATCATATAAATGCCCAGTTATATCCTCCGCCGACTGCTCCTGATGTTTCCCACCCTCATCGGAATCGTGACCATCACCTTTATCGTCACCCAGTTTGTTCCCGGTGGGCCCATCGACCAGCTACGGACCCTTCTCAGAGGGCACAGTGCGGTTTTGACAGAGGCGGGAGGCGGAGCGATGGTTAGACAGGGTTCAAAATCCGGTGAACTGGACCCCAAGCAGATGGAGCAATTAATGAAAATCTATCATCTCGATCGCCCCCGATGGGAGAGGTATT
>JAJFIL010000089.1 GCA_021774965.1 Alphaproteobacteria bacterium | reverse complement strand
GGAATACATCGAAGCCAAATGGTTGTTCGGGCTGGATGTCGAGGTCGATGTCATCATCCATGCGCAGAGCATCATCCATTCGATGGTTGAATTTGACGACACGTCAATCATGGCTCAATTGGGCATCCCGGATATGCGTGTGCCCATCGCCTATGCGCTATCCTTCCCGGATCGCCTGGATTGCCAGTTGCCGTCTCTCGATTTGGCGCAAGTGGCCAACCTCACTTTCGAGTCGCCCGACTATAAAAAATTTCCCTGCCTGAAACTGGCCATCGATGCGCTCGATGCCGGGGAGACCATGCCCGCCGTTCTCAATGCCGCCAATGAAATTGCGGTGCAGGCTTTTCTCGACGAGCAGATTTCTTTTAAGGAAATTGCGGAAATGATTCACAGGACGATGGACAATCACAAGAGCCAGACGGTGAGTCAACTGGAAGATGTGTTAGAAGCCGACCGCTGGGCACGTGAAGAAACTAAAAAATTGATCACCGTTGCGCATTAAGGTTGGGATCATCCCCGCAAAATTTTGACACAAATAATAATTTCCCTGATCTATTTTAACTATGTTCCGAATCGGTAACGGTTACGATGTGCATCGCCTGGTGGCAGGCAGAAAACTGATCCTGGGCGGGGTGGAAATTCCGCACAGCCTTGGCCTGGATGGGCATTCCGACGCCGATGCGTTACTGCACGCGATTTGCGATGCGCTGTTGGGGGCGGTGGGTTGCGGCGATATCGGGAAATATTTTCCCGACACCGATCCTGAGTGGAAAGGCGTGTCCAGCCTTCTGTTGCTCAGAAAAGTCGGAGAGATGTGCAACGAGCGCGGCTTCGCCATTTCCAACATCGACTCCATCATCGCGGCGCAGAAACCTAAAATCGCGCCTTATATTCAAAAAATGCAGGAAAACATTGCCGAGGCTTTGAATATCGATTCGGGGCAGGTCAATGTGAAGGCCACCACCACCGAAACGTTAGGCTTTGTCGGTCGGGAGGAAGGCATGGCCGCTTATGCGGTGGCGCTATTGCAGAAAAAAGATGGAATGTGATTTGATTACAACTTATTATGGAGCCGTCTCATCAGCTCTTTCCCATTCAGCGGCTCCCGCCCCGGCGGCCTCAGGCCATCCTTTTGCCTTTTCAAACGAGCTAATTTGTGCTACACTCGTGGACTTTCCGGTCAATTTTTATCAGGTGTTGCCGATGGACTGCAGGTACCGGAAACATTACAAGTTAACCGTTTAATACTTCGGTCGTTCACGATTTTATCCCGCCTTTGGATCTGGTTACGATAGGATCCCCTTGAAATTATTTGGAATGGAAAATCGGGTCAGCCCTGAACAGCGCATCGTCATCACAGGAATCGGGTTGACGGCTCCGAACGGCAACAACCTGAAGGCCTTCAGGGAAAGTTTGCTGGCAGGGAAATCTGGCGTTCAGAAGTTTGAAACCCGGTATATGGGCGAGGTTTTAGCCGGGGTATGTGATTTTGATGAATTAAAGTATCAGAAAAAAAAGGCGTTACGGAGGGGAACCCGGGCCGGATCGGTTTCTATTTATTGCGCTCAGGAAGCGGTTCTGGATGCGGGATGGGATATGGAGTCGATCGATCGGTCCCGTATCGGCGTTTATCTTGGCGTCACCGAGCATGGCAACGTCGAGACGGAAAATGAAGTCTACAATATCAGCCAGTACGATTACGATGTGAAATACTGGTCGCATCACCACAACCCGAGAACGGTGGCCAACAACCCGGCGGGGGAAGTGACCCTGAATATGAAGATCACAGGGCCGCATTACACGATTGGCGCGGCCTGTGCCGCTGGCAATATGGGGGTCATTCAGGGGTTGCAAATGTTGCGTCTGGGTGAGGTGGACCGGGCGCTGGCAGGTGGGATTTCGGAAAGCATTCATACGTTTGGCATCTTCGCCAGTTTCGATAGCGAAGGCGCACTGGCCAAGCATGAGGACCCGGCAAAGGCGAGTCGGCCTTTTGATAAGGATCGCAACGGCATCGTCTGTTCCGAAGGCGGTTGTGTTTACACTCTGGAGCGGTTGCCGGATGCTGAAAAACGCGGGGCCAAGATCTATGGCGAGATTGTCGGTTATTCGTGCAACTCCGACGCCCATGATTTTATTCTGCCGGAACCCGTGCGGCAGGCGGAATGCATCCGTCTGGCGCTGAAAAAAGCCGGGTTGCAAGCGGGGGATATCGATATTTTAAACGCCCACGCGACGGCCACGAAGCTTGGAGATATTCAGGAGTGTACGGCGATTCGTGACGTTTTTGGCGGCGAAAAGAGTGTCTGGATCAACAACACCAAAAGTTTTATCGGTCATACGATGGGAGCCGCAGGGACGCTGGAGCTTTCCGGCAACCTGCCAGCGTTTGAGGACAACTGGGTGCATCCGACGATCAACCTCGATAATCTCGACCCGGACTGCGCTCTCGATAATATTGTGGCCAATCGACCGAAAAAGCTTGAAGTTGTGAACTATATAATGAACAATTCATTTGGTATGTTCGGAATCAATTCCGTCCTGATCGTGAAACGATTCCAGGGCTAGTTTTTTGTTGAGTTTTAAGTTTTTTTTCATAGATTTAAACAATTAGGAGGAGCCTGATGACAGGAGAAGATGTCAG
>JAJFIL010000088.1 GCA_021774965.1 Alphaproteobacteria bacterium | reverse complement strand
TTTCGATCAGCGCGGTGGAGATGATGGTGAGTGAGCCGCCTTCTTCAATGTTCCGGGCAGCACCAAAGAAACGTTTCGGACGCTGCAGGGCGTTGGCATCCACACCGCCGGTGAGCACCTTGCCGGAGCTTGGCACCACGGTGTTATAGGCGCGGCCCAGGCGGGTGATACTGTCCAGCAGGATCACCACGTCACGGCCGTGTTCCACCAGACGTTTTGCTTTTTCGATCACCATTTCAGCCACTTGCACGTGGCGCGTGGCGGGTTCATCGAACGTGGAGGAAACCACCTCCCCTTGCACCGTGCGCTGCATGTCGGTCACTTCTTCGGGGCGCTCATCGATCAGAAGCACGATGAGATAACATTCCGGATGGTTCGCCGCGATGGACTTGGCGATGTTCTGCAAGAAGACCGTTTTACCGGTGCGCGGCGGGGCCACGATCAGCGCGCGCTGACCCTTGCCCATAGGCGCAACGAGATCGATCACCCGGGCGGAAAGATCCTTGATCGTGGGATCTTCGATTTCCAGCTTGATGCGTTCGTCCGGATAAAGCGGGGTCAGATTGTCAAAGTGCACCTTGTGGCGCGCTTTTTCCGGGTCTTCGAAATTGATGGTGCCAACCTTGAGCAGCGCGAAGTAACGCTCGCCATCTTTGGGGCCGCGGATTTGTCCTTCGACGGTGTCACCTGTGCGCAGGGAAAAGCGGCGGATCTGGCTGGGCGAGACGTAAATATCGTCGGGGCCCGGCAGGTAGTTGGCCTCCGGTGAGCGCAGAAAGCCAAAGCCGTCCTGCAGCACTTCCAAAACGCCGCTACCGATGATGTCGACACTGCGGTCGGCAAGTTGCTTCAGGATGGCAAACATCATGTCCTGCTTGCGCAGGGTCGATGCGTTCTCGACCTCCAACTCTTCTGCAAATTCCAGAAGGTCGGTGGGAGATTTTGTCTTCAGTTCCTGAAGCTTGAGTTCTTGAATGGTCATATCACTACTAATTTTATTGGATGATCCTGCCTGTGGCGCCTTGAACAGATCTTGAGAATGGCGATTTGGCAGGAGAGAAAACGGGTGACTACGCCCCGGATACGGAGGTTCTTTTCGAACCATCAGACGCAAAGCATGCGCAGCTGATGCTTACCAAACCTTTACCGGATATGTAGCCGTTGGAAGCCCATCACCTCACGCCATGAAGGAAGGGCTTAAAGGAAGCACCGATGCCAAATACAGATCATGGCAATCCAGTACCAAGGGGGAAGATAAGCAAAACGCCCGAAATTGCAACGGGTTATTTGGGGCAGCCCTGCCCCGGGGCTGAGAAAGACACTGAATTGGGCTTGAGTCCAAACCTCAAAACGGCTTCACGATGACCAGAATTACGACCACGATCATGATCACGGTGGGGATCTCGTTGATCATGCGGTAGAACTTGGGCTCATGGCGGATTTCGTCGCGTTCGAACCGTTTTCGCTCGGCAGAAAGCCAGCCGTGAAAGGCTGAAAGCAGGGTCACCAGCGCCAGTTTAACCCACAGCCAGGCCCCCGCCCCAATGCCCAGGCCCCCCATCGTGGCAGGCATGAAGATCATGGTCAGGCCAAAGATCCAGGTGGCTGTCATGGCCGGGTTAATTATGATACGTAACAGCTTACGCTCCATGACCTTGAAGGTCTCAGCCTGGGCTGAGCCCACACCACATTCCGCGTGATAGATGAAAAGCCGCGGCAGATAGAGCATGCCCGCCATCCAGGCAATGACGGAAATCAGGTGCAGGGCCTTGATCCATAAGTACATTTCAGGAAGTTCCTTGTTGCGCCGCCAGCTTAGCTGCCGCTGTCTGAAGGGGGCATTTACTATATGTTGAAGAACATATACGCGACGCGCCGTCGCTGGAAATCATCCCGTTTTTCTGCTCCAGCGCCAGATCCACAAGCTGCGCCAGGGCTGTAACATAATCCTCATGAGCCCCCAGCGCAGGCACCCGGACATAGACCGGCACACCGCTGGCCCGCGCCAGTTCCCGATATTCCAAATCCAGCTCCACAAGTGTCTCGGAATGCTCCGACACAAAGGCGATGGGTACAATGACCAGCGATTTGCCTTGCCTCCCGGCTTCGCGGATTTCGTCTTCGGTAGAAGGCCCAATCCATTCCATCGGGCCCACCCTGCTTTGATAGGAAATGCGCCAGTCCAGGTTTTCTGCGCCAAGCTGCTCAACAACAGCCTTGGCGGTTTGCTCAACTTGGGCCTGGTAAGGGTCCCCTGCTTCAATGATCTTTTTCGGCAGGCCGTGGGCTGAAAACAGCACCCGGACAGGATTGCTCATCTTGGCAGACGCTGCCTCAGCCAGCCCTTGGTTGAGCAGTTTCGCATGGGCTTGGATGAAACTTTTCTGGGCCGGATGACAACAAATCCGCGCGGTGGGCGCATCAAGACCTATTTTCGCGGCTATAGCGGTCCATTCAGCCAGCGACGACCCCGTGGTGGTGGTTGAGAACTGAGGATAAAGCGGCAGTAACACCACCTGATCAGGCTCAAACAGAGCGACGTCCATGGCCACTTGTTCCGCCCGCGGGTGCCAATAGCGCATGCAGGTGAAAACCTCAGCGTTCCAACCTTCTCGCTCATTCAGGAGTTTCTCAAGGCCAGCTGCCTGTTGTTGCGTCAGCGAAACGATTGGCGAGCCGCCCCCGATCGCAGCATAAATGTTCTTTGCCACAGGCGCCCGCCGTTTGGAGATCAGCTTTGCCAGCAACCACCTGAACGGCTGAGGCACATTGATGATTGCCTTGTCATTGAAGAGGTTGAACAAAAAGGGCTGCACGGCATCCGGCCCATCGGGCCCGCCAAGATTAAACAGCACCACGGCAAGGCGCTTGCTGCCAACACCTTGTCCAGCGGCCATAGCCTTTACCTCCGCCAGCTGGTGACTTGATCAACCAGAGCTCCTACATGCTCCGGCGGTGTCTCCGGCACAATCCCGTGGCCGAGGTTGAATATATGTGAGCCATTGCCGAGAGTTTTTAGCTGACGCTCCGTCTCATCGCGCAAAGCATCTCCGCCAGCCACAAGAGCGAATGGATCAAGATTGCCTTGCACCGGCAATTTGCTTTGCAGCTCATCGCGCGCCCATTCTAGCGGTACGCCCGTATCCAGCCCCACAGCATTAATTCCGGTTTCTGCCACATAGCGCAGCGCCCCAGCTCCCGCCCCTCTTGGAAAACCTATCACCGGCACGCCTGGATGGCTTTCATTCAACGCGGCTACAATTCTGGCGGTGGGCTCGATAGACCAGCGTTTGAACTGAGGATCAGGCATGTGCGCTGCCCAGCTATCAAACAGTTGAATGACTTCGGCGCCTGCATCGATCTGCGCTCGCAGATAGGAAATCGTTGCATCCGTTACCAAATCAATCAGCGCCTGAAAACCAACGGAATCTTTGTGCGCAAAAATTCGCGTCGCTCGTTGATCTGGACTACCTCGTCCGTTGACCATGTAGGTTGCCACCGTCCAGGGACTTCCCGCAAACCCGATCAACGTCACATGGCTTGGCAGTGCCTTAGAAAGCCCACGGAGCGTTTCCATGATCGGCGCAAGGTGCGTTGCCACATTATCCAGCTTGAGGGCTTGTAGCTCTTCTGCGCTCGTTACAGGCTCTAAAACCGGGCCTTCGCCCTCTTTGAAGGCAACGTTCTGTCCCAAGGCATCAGGGATGAGTAAAATATCTGCAAACAAGATTGCTGCATCCAGATCAAAACGACGAAGAGGCTGAAGCGTTACTTCAACGGCAAGATCAGGCGTATAGCAAAGATCGAGAAAATCTCGAGCTTGTTTCCGTGTCTTACGATATTCTGGAAGATACCGACCCGCCTGACGCATAAGCCATATGGGAGGACGATCAACGACTTCCCCTCTCAAGGTCTTCAATAGACGCTTCTGAGATTGGTCTTTGTTTAGGCTCTGTGAACTCACCAATCTTATATCCTCATATTCCTATAGAATCTTATAGTTGTTGTTGGTACGGGGGATAACGGGGATTAAATGTTATCAGCCCAGTTTTCCCCACCCAACAAAAGCTTTTTACATTGCTTCGCTGATTTTCCCCATAGGGGGATTAAATTTGTTTCAGAGCTCCTAAGCTTTTGAGTTCTAAGCCTATCTTCAAATCTTTTCATTGTGGACAAATGCCGCATGGATCGGAGGAATAAAAGTTACTCCTGTTCTATCGTTCAAAGAATGGATTTGGGCCAGGCCCGGTGAATAAGTGAATTAGGCGGATAAAACTCAACCCGCGCCGTTCATAAGTCTGATTTAGTCCAAAAGTGTGGAGAAGCTGGACATTTGCCCCCGGGTTATTCACAAACTTATCCATGAACACAGATATTCAAATTCCTGGCGGTCAATTCCATGTACATCTTATCTCAGATGCAACGGGTGAGACGCTTGCCTCTGTGGCAAAGGCTGCCTGTGTTCAGTTCGAACACGCCAATCCTATCGAGCACATCTATGCGCTTATAAGAACCAGCCGCCAATTAGAACGAGCGCTTGCTGATATTGAAGAAGTGCCAGGCATCGTTCTTTTTACAATGATGAATGAGGACTTGCGGGAACGGCTTGAAAGCCGCTGCCGGGAAATGAACATGCCGTGCGTACCGGTTCTTGATTCAGTACTCAGAGAACTTGCAAAATTCCTGGACGCAAAACAGACCCATCGCACCGCAGGTCAGCACCAGATGGATCAGGCCTATTTTGATCGCATTGACGCTTTGAACTACACCATGGCTCACGATGATGGGCAGAACACAGACGGATTGGAAGCAGCGGACGTGGTGCTCGTCGGGGTCAGCCGGACCTCGAAGACACCAACCTGTATCTACCTTGCCAATCGCGGGGTGAAAGCGGCCAATGTGCCGCTGGTGCCCGGGATAACGCCGCTGGAGGAAATTGAGATCCTGCGCGCGCCATTGGTCGTTGGACTTACGGTTTCTGCTGATCAGCTGGTGAATATCCGCCGCAATAGATTGCTCTCACTCAATGAAACCTCGGAAACGGATTATACAGACCCTGATCTGGTCAAGCGCGAGGTTGTCGAAGCACGGCGGATTTTCACCCGCGCAGGCTGGCCGGTGATCGATGTCTCCCGGCGCTCTATCGAGGAAACAGCAGCTTCGGTGTTGAACCTGCTGCAGGATTATCGCAGCCGACCGTCGGAAGAAGATGCTTCATGAGTGAGAGCAACGACGAGCCATCAGGCGAAATAAACCTTATCCTCGCCTCGGCCAGCCCGGCGCGAAAAACCATGCTGGAAAACGCAGGGCTTAGCTTTTCTGTCCAACCCGCCCATGTTGATGAAGCTGCGTTGCGGGATCATCTGGCTCACGAAGGGGCACCGGTATCCGAAATCGCCGCCAGTTTGGCTGAGTTCAAGGCAACAACTATCTCCCGGCAAAACCCAGACGCGCTGGTGATCGGTGCCGATCAGCTCCTGGTGCTGGGCCATGAGATATTTGAAAAACCCAAAGACATGGCAGAAGCCGGACAGCATCTGCAAAAACTACGGGGTCAGACCCATGAGCTGATCTCCGCCGTGGCGCTTGCCCACAATGGGGCCTGCGTTTGGCGCGGATCTGATGCGGCACGGCTGACCATGCGCGAGTTCTCCCCTTATTTCCTGGAGGAATACGTCGCCAGCGAAGGCGAGGTTCTGCTTCAAAGCGTAGGCGCTTACAGGCTTGAGGGGCGGGGGGCGCAATTGTTCTCCAAAATCGATGGGGACTATTTCACCATTCTCGGTCTGCCGCTTTTGCCGTTGCTGGACGTCTTGCGCGAAGGGGACATGCTGTTGTCATGAGCGTAAACCCCCAAACAAAGAGCGCGACAAAGGCGGGGGTCATAGGCTGGCCGGTGGCCCATTCCCTCTCTCCGGCGCTTCACACCTATTGGCTCAAGAAATATGATCTTGAGGGCTCCTACGAGCTTTTGCCCACAGAACCTCATCGTCTGGGTGAATCCCTTCAGACCTTGGGCGCGCGGGGGTTTTGCGGTGCGAATGTGACCGTGCCGCACAAGGAATTTGCAGCTCAGGCCATGGATCACCTGGACGCCACGGCCGCCGCTTTAAGCGCAGTCAATTTGATTATCGTGCGCCAGGATGGGTCGCTTGAAGGGCGCAACACCGATGGCTTTGGCTTTGTGGAGAACTTGAAAGCCGGCGTGCCCGGAATTGATCTGAAAGACACGAATGTGTGTCTTCTGGGTGCGGGGGGGACAACGAAGGCTGTTGCCTATGCCTTGCTTCAAGAGGGTGCCAAGCTGTGGATAACAAACCGTACACAGAGCAAAGCTGAAGCGCTCAAAGAGCAGTTGGAAATCTGTGCCAAGGGAGACATCCATATTGTTCCGTGGTCGGAACGTTCTCTGGCCCTAGAGGATGTAAAATTACTGGTCAACACAACCTCATTAGGAATGGCCGCACAGCCCGCGCTCAGCCTGGATTTGGATCGCTTATCCACAGACGTCGTTGTGACCGACTGTGTCTATGCGCCGTTGCAAACAGAACTTTTGAAGAACGCAAAAGCGAACGGATGCCGAACAGTTGACGGGCTTGGCATGTTGATCCATCAGGCCCGGCCCGCGTTCAGGGCCTGGTTCGGAGTTGATCCTCAGGTTACGGATGAATTGCGCGAGATTTTGATTCAGAGACAGCGGGAGTTATCCACATGATCCTTGTTGGCCTGACAGGTTCCATCGGCATGGGTAAATCGGCAACAGCAAGAATGTTCGCAGCCGAAGGTGTCCCCACCTATGACGCAGATGCCGCCGTGCATGCGCTTTATGGCAAAGACGGTGATGCGGTGAGCCCCATTGGAGAGGCTTTTCCCGAAGCCATCCATGATGGCACGGTGGATCGCGCAGCCCTTTCTGCGGCAGTGCTGAACAACCCCGCCGCGTTCAAGAAGCTGGAATCCATCATTCATCCCCTGGTGGGCGCGGTGCAGCTGAAATGGTTGGAAGAGCAGATCAAAGCCGGGGCTGATATGGTGGTGCTGGATATTCCGCTGTTGTTTGAGACCGGCGGCGAGGCCCGTGTGGACAAAGTCGTGGTGGTCAGCGCCCCGGCAGGGCTTCAGCGGAAACGCGTGCTGGAACGGAGGGGCATGTCTGTCGAAAAATTCGAAGCCATCCTTGCTAAACAGGTGCCTGATGCAGATAAACGCGCCCGCGCAGATTTTGTCATCGACACCTCAAAGGGTTTTGAAGAAGCTGCGAGCCAGGTGCGGGCAGTGATTGCAGAGATCCGAGCCAAATCGGCGAACTAGCCAGGCTCAGTCGAACTTGCGGTTAGCCCATTGGCCCGCCGTGCTGAGCAAATTGCTCATCAGCTTTTCGCACTCTGTTTTCAATACCCTGGTCCAAGCGTGGATGAAAGAGATGCGAGAAGACTTGGGCTCATGCCGAAGCAGGAGCTTTGAGTAGTTCTCAACCTCATGGGAACGAATGCAGCGTACCGCTTCGCGTTGTTCCTCATGAGAGTACTCCAGGAGTTGCGTTGCCTGATCGATTGTGAGCTTGGCTGAGAAGAGTTCTTCGACAAGTTCCGCAATACCTTCGCGCCGGATTTTCCGAGCCGCGTGAACGGTGTGCTCGGATATACCGTACATTTGCGCTACCTGCGCCGCTGTGAACTCAGGTTCCTGATCTAAACTCATATTAGCCCCCACTAATTTTAACCAGAAACATTGTAAGGGAATTATTTTAAGAAAGCCCTTATGGCGCGGCAATCTCGTCATTGCTTCTATTGGCCCCGTCCCTTGCCCCTCTATTGCTTAAGCCCCGAAGCACCTGCCATATTGCGCCTCTCATCTGGGCGGTGAGCAATTCATTGGGGCGGCGCATGCGCGAAATTGTTTTTGATACAGAAACCACGGGGTTTGATCCTGCCAGTGGCGATCGGATTGTGGAAATTGGCGCGCTGGAGCTGATCAACCACGTGCCCACGGGCGAGAAGTATCATCAATATATCAACCCCCAGCGGGACATGCCCCAAAGCGCCTTTGACGTTCATGGGCTTTCTGAAGAGTTTCTCTCTGACAAACCCTTGTTTACAGACATTGCAGATGCGTTTCTGGAATTTGCAGGGGATGCGCCGCTGATCGCGCACAATGCATCGTTCGATATGAAGTTCATGAATGCAGAACTGATCGGCTCAGGCCGGGAGCCTTTTGCCCTGGGCCGAGCCATCGATACGTTACTGATTGCCAGAAAGAAATATCCCGGTGCGCCGGCGTCCCTGGATGCGCTGTGCAAGAGATTTGGTGTGGATTACTCAGCTCGATTTCTGCACTGCTAGATGTTCGATAGCTATTTGCTTGCCGGGGTTTATCTGGAGATGATCGGCGGGCGGGAGCCAGGCCTGATCGTAGCCGAAGCTGACGATGCGCCAGCTTCAACCTCACCAGACGAAAGCGCTCGCCGTGCACCACGGGCCCAGCCCCTGGCACCGCGCATCAGCGAGGCAGAGAAAAAAGCCCATGACGCCTTTGTGGACGCCATGGGCGATAAAGCTGTCTGGAAACAGTTCGCGAGCTAGGCGCTGCCTGCAGGCTCGCCTTCTGCGCCTTCCTCTGCAAGACCCTGCTTGGCCAGTTGCTGGCGATAGATCTGGGTGAAGTCCATGTAGTCCAGAGCCAGTGGCGGAAAGCCCCCGTCGCGGGTGACGTCCGAGATCACCCGGCGGGCAAATGGGAACAGGAAGCGCGGGCCTTCGATCATCAACAAGGGCTGAAGCGAATTTTCCGGCACGCCTGAGATATTGAAGATCCCGGCATACATAAGCTCGACGATGAAGACCACATTCTCACCGCGCATGGCCTTGGCGGTCATTTGCAGGGTGACTTCGTATTGCTCGCGCGCCAATTGCTTGGGCAGCACATCCACGAGGATGTCGATGGCAGGCTGAGGCAGGCCAGAGGCCAGCGAGGCAGGTGCATTGGGATTCTCAAACGAGATATCCTTGATGTATTGCGTCATGACCCGGAAGGAGCCGGATTGGTCCGCGCCGTCAGCCATTTGATCAGCACCAGAATTTGTATCAGTCATTTGCCCCGTTCTTTCTCGTCGTTGGCTCGTGGTTTGGCTTATCGCCTAGTTTTGCGGGGCAAGTAGCATGTCTCCTCCCTTGAGACAAGCAATGGGAGTTTGAGGGGTTAAGGGAGGCCTGAGGGGGTGGAGCCTCTAGCGGGGGTCATCATCCAGATCAGTGGCTTCACCCTCAATAACTGGGCCGCGCCCGGGAGTTCCATTTGGGACTCTACCTGGCCCACCGCCAAAACTGCCACCAGAAGTGTGAACATGCACACGACCGGATTTGCGCATTCGGGCAAATACATATCTTGCCAGGACGTGGCGGAAGGCGGGTACAAACAACAAAAACCCGAATGTGTCGGTTACAAACCCCGGCGTTAACAATAATGCGCCAGCCACCAGCAAAAAGGCACCGTCCATAACCTGGCTCACCGGCAGCTCACCACGATTGAGCGCTGCCTGCGCCTCGGCCATGACCGCCAGCCCCTGATGACGCCATAAACCCGCGCCCAGAGCCGCAGTTGCGATCACAATGACGATAGTGGGCCATAGGCCGATAAGGCCGCCAATTTTAATGAAAACCGCGATTTCTATGAGCGGGGTTGCCAGAAACAGCAGAAAAAGGATCAGACCCACGATTTGCTTCCCTCTTTGTTAGACCCAATGTCCTAAACCTATGTCCTAAACCCAAGCCTAGGCTATTGTAGTGGATCGGTGCTATGCTGCCTGAACAAAGTGTTTTACAAGAATTCGAGCAGACCCCCCCTATATGGGGTTTTAGGACGGGGCTGCTGCATTATTTCGACCAGATGCACGCCCTGGTGCAAACCAAAGACAGAGATTGGCAATCAATTGGCTTACGACATCATCTTTATCGCCGTTCTTGCCGCCTTTATCATCTGGCGCCTGTATGGCGTTTTGGGCCGCCGGGAAGGCCATGAACAGCCTACCTCTCCAGAACCCTTCGCCCGGCGCGGTGGCTCCAGCAATGATAATGTCGTGCCTCTTCCTGGTGCTGCCCAACAGGACGCCAATGCGCACGAAGGCTTTGGCCATATCGCCGAAGACGGAAGCGAGCTGGCTCAGGGTCTTACGGAAATCTCCCTCCTCGATCACAGCTTTAACGCCGACCAGTTCCTTCAGGGCGCGCGCGGCGCTTATGAAATGATCGTCGATGCCTTTGCTGCTGGCGACCGAAAAACTCTGCGGCCTCTGCTCTCCGATGAAGTTTATGGGGATTTCGACGGCGCGCTTCATACCCGTGAAATGGAAGGCCAGCGGGTGGAAACGGATTTCATCGGCATCGAAGACGCCAAGATCACCGCAGCGGGCGTGCGTGGCCGCGTGGCAGAACTTACCATTCGATTTGTCTCGGAGCTGATCTCGCTGACCAAAAACTCAGACGGCATCGTCATTGAGGGGGACCCCACAACGGTGCGTAAAGTCACCGACATCTGGACCTTCTCGCGCGACATGACCTCCAACAATCCCAACTGGCTCCTGATCGCCACCGAAGAAGGCTAGGCCCCGACCGCGGGACGGCGGTTATTGGATTGTTGTTATCTCTCAGAAATTTGAAGTAGGGAAAGCGAAGATGACAAAGGAATCATACTTCGCCCCCCCACCCGACACCTGTGATCTGTCGATCACAGGTGCCACCCTCCCCCACATAGTGGGGAGGGAAAAAAGGACTGCCTTCCAAAACCTCCCCCTCGATGGGGGAGGTCGGCGCGAGCATCGCGACGGGAGGGGGTGAAAGACGTGACCCCGAATTCAAACCTTCCAGGCCTAGCTCTCTTGGCAGCCGCGGCGCTGGCGCTCATCTCCTATTCCATCTGGTTTGCAGAACGCGCGGCACCCGACGTGCCGGATCTCATGGTGCTGGAAGTCGCCAGCTTTGATGATCTGCCGGGGTGGGGGGAGGAGGATCTTTTGTATTTCGCGCACGCCTTCGAAGGCGTGTGTAATCGGCTCTCAGAGAGTGTTCGGGAATCCAACCATCCAAACGACGTGACGGTGAACGAGGTTACTGCGGATTCGGCCCCCGCAATTGGTGGTGACTTTGGTTTGTATGGAAGCGCTTTAGATTGGGTGAGCGCATGCGGAGGCTACAATTTTCATAGTGACATCATGCTTATTAATGTCATTTCCCTTGCCTTGGCTGAGCTAAGTGTGCTGCGAGGTGACAGTCATCGTATATTCGTGGAGCGACTGCGATCTAGTATCGAGGAGCGATTCACCCCCATCCGCATACTGAATAATTCTGAAACTACGGGCCTCTTCACCGGTTACTATGAGCCCGAACTACGCGGCAGTCGCACTCAAAGCGCTGAATTTAACACCCCCCTCCTCTCCCGACCCGAAGATCTGGTGATGGTCCAGCTGCGGGATTTCCCAGGAGATTACAACGGCCGTATCGCGGGTCGCGTTATCGACGGTAATCTGCGCCCCTTTGAAAGCCGCGCAGAAATAGAAGCAGCTGGGGTGAACGGCGCGGAACCCATCGTCTGGATCGATGATCCGGTGGATGCGTTCTTCTTGCATATCCAGGGCTCAGGCCGGGTGGTGCTGGATGACGGCTCTGTGGTGCGTGTGGGCTATGCGGGGCAGAACGGTCATCCGTATACGGCCATTGGGCGCGTTTTAGTGCAACAAGGTGCCATGACCGTGGAGGAAGCCTCCATGCAATCCATCCGCGCCTGGCTTGCCGCCAACCGAGGCGATGCCGCGCAGGAAGTCCTGAACGCCAATGCCTCCTATATATTTTTCACAGAACTTGATGTGCCAAACCCGAACCTTGGCCCATTGGGGGCAAGCGGTGTGCAGCTGACGCCGGAGGTCAGCCTTGCGGTGGATCGGCGCTATCACGCGCTCGGCGCACCGGTATATGTTTCTATGGAAACACCCGACGGGGAGACCTTCAATCGTCTGATGGTGTCCCAGGACACCGGCGGTGCCATTCGCGGGCCTATAAGAGGCGATGTGTTCTGGGGCTTTGGGGAAGAGGCGGCGGCAATGGCCGGGCGCATGCGTTCCCAAGGGGAGATGTGGGTGTTGGTGCCCAATGCGATTGCGGAACGGATTGCTGCTGAACAAGCTCAAGAACAAGCAGAGACCCAGGACTGATGCGTCGCCCCCGTAATCTCAGCCCGGAAGAGCGTCATCTCTGGCAGCATGTAGCTCATGGGGTAACCCCGCTTCATGCCCAAAAGGAATGGGAGCGGGAGAAAGAAAACCTCTTTCCAGCCAAAACAACAATGGGCCCCCCTAAAAAACAAATTCCTGCAAGTCATCACAAGACCCCGCCCCACGTTCCTAAACCTGCCCGTGCGGCCACGCACAATCAGACTGTGAACGGAACAGTGGCGCGGCGATTGCGCAAGGGCCGTGCGCAAATTGATGGGCGGTTGGATCTCCATGGCATGCGCCAGGCCGAAGCGCATGATGCGCTGACAAGTTTCATCTTTCGCGCCCGGGACCATGGCAAACGTTGTGTCTTGATTATCACCGGTAAGGGCAGCAAAGGCGCGGGGCATTCAAACCCGTATGAAACACCGGGTCCCGGCGTCCTGCGCACACGGCTCAGGCAATGGATCGCGCAAGAGCCCTTGCGGCGGTTTTGCTATGGCATAGAAGAAGCCCATCCCCGCCACGGCGGCTCGGGCGCTTTTTACGTCTTTATACGGAAGAATGGCTAAGGGTGAATAGCTTGAGTTGCCTCAAGCATTCCCTGCCAGCCAATAGAGGAACACCGCAAAGGCGATGCGGATCAGGCCGATGCCGACGAAGGTCATCTCCCCATGAAGCTTGGCCAGAAATTCCCGTCCGCTGCGATTAAAGACAACGGAGGCCCATTGCACCGGCATGCCCAGGCCGATCATGGCGGCGGTTATCCAGCCCGCCCAGGTTTGAGGGCCGACGAAGTGCTCGAACACCACATAGGCGAACATTACCGATAGCCCCAATGAGGCGGGCCAGAACCAGAAGGGGAAGTGTTCTCCCCCATAGACGTGGGTTACGACCCGGTCCATATATTTGCGCAGCACGATAATAATGAACCCTGACAGGGCAACCGCGAAGGCTGCGATGTACAAAAAGGTCGCGACAACAACGTTTTCCATGAATCTCTCCCTCAATTACTCTATTTGTGACAAGTTTTTTGTGGGATTTCTAGTAGGGACTTAACAATGATCAATTCAGGCCCAGGCCTCATCGCTCCGGGCTTTGGCATTTACGTGCATTGGCCCTTCTGTGCCGCCAAATGTCCCTATTGCGATTTCAACTCATTTGTCTCGGCCAAGGTCGATCATGGGGCCTGGACCCGGGCTCTGGTGGCGGAACTGGAGTACAATGCACAGCTTCGCCCTCAAGGACCCGCAAGCTCCATTTTCTTTGGCGGCGGCACGCCATCCTTGATGGAGCCTGACACCGTGGGCACCCTTATTGAGACGGTGCACCGGCTCTGGGGCCTTACAAATGACTGCGAGATCACCCTGGAGGCCAATCCCACCAGCGTTGAGGCGGAGAAATTCAAGGCCTTCGCCCACGCAGGTGTGGGGCGGGTTTCCATCGGCATTCAGGCCCTCAATGACCAGGATCTAAAAGCCCTGGGGCGGATGCACACCGTCAAAGAGGCGTTGGCGGCCTATGACCTGGCGCGCGCCACATTCCCCCGGGTGAGTTTCGATCTCATCTATGCGCGCATGGGCCAAAGCGTGGCGGATTGGGAAGCAGAACTTGCCCGCGCCTTGGATTTAGCAGCAGATCACCTCTCCATGTATCAGCTCACCTTGGAGCCAGGCACGCCATTTTATGAGCTGCACAAAAAAGGCAACCTGCCGCTGCCAGACGAAGACACCGCCGCAGAGATGTTTGAGATCACCCAGGCCATGACGCGCGAAGCAGGCCTGCCGCCCTATGAGGTTTCCAATCATGCCAGGCCCGGTGCGGAAAGCCGTCACAATCTTACCTATTGGCGCTTGGGCGATTATGTGGGGGTTGGCCCCGGAGCTCATGGGAGATTGACGTTGGACGGCGTGCGCCATGCCACCGAAACCATTCTTGATCCCAAAGCCTGGCTGCAAGCGGTGCAGCAGCGCGGGAGCGGTATTGATCAGCAGACGGAACTTACGCCTCTTGAGAGCGGCGAAGAATACCTGCTCATGGGGCTGCGATTGGAAGAGGGCATATCCCTCGCGCGCTTTGAAGCTTTGGCAGGCCAGCCGTTTGATTTGGCTCGCACAGTGATGCTTGTGGAGGAGGGTATGCTGGTGCTTGAGGCAGATACTATGCGCGTAACCGCAAAGGGCCGCCCCGTGCTGAACGCGATCATTGCAGCCTTGGTGGTTTAGGTAGGCTGAGACTGAAGGTGCGGAAAGGCACGAACAGGAAAACTACTCAGTGTCATTCCCGTACTTGATACGGGAATCTAGCAATCTATCGTGTGCAGGGGGGACGGAACGTGCAGGGCACAATGCCTGTAGCTAGTTCTGTCCCCGCGTTGGTTTTGCAGCATCGTTAGATTCCCCGGCCCACATGCGCCAACGCGCAAAAAGGCCGGGGAATGACGAAGAGATACTCTTCTTAGGCTATTGAGCCCTAAGCCTGCTCACGCATCCGGATCAAAGATCTCAACACCGTCAATGGTGGTTGGTGCATTGGGATCGCGCGGTTGCATCTCTTCCAGGAAAAGATCTTCTTCGATGGGGCGCTCATAGATGCGTTGTTCTTGTATCAGAGGACCAAAGCGAGAAGGTGCCGGGCTGGCGATATTGATATCCCCGTTGCGCACTTCCAAAACTGCAAGCCCGCGATCTGTGCGCCCGCCACTGCGGAAGCGGAAGATGCCGTCCACGCCAGCAAAGCCGGATGGGTTGGTCAGGCGCGCTTCGCTGAAACGATCGCCGGGACGTCCGCTGGCAAGGGATGCCGTAAGTGTCACAGCATCATAGGCAACTGAGGCAAGGCGATGAGGCTCGGTGCTGAAAACACCCTCATAGGCGGTCTCAAAGCGGCCCCGATTGGTGGGATCAGGAGAGGCGAACCAGCCGTGGTTCAAGGATGGCTCCCGCCACAGGCGCTCATCATCCCAAAGGCCCGTGCCCAGGAACCGCACCGCGCGATTGTCAATGTCATTGTACGGCAATGAAGGTGCCAGCAGGCGTAAAGCCGTGCCCCCTTCGGGCAGCAAAACAGCGGTAAAGCCGGGATCTTCCGGCACCAGGGATTCAGCCCCCAGATCGTTTCCGTCTTCATCCGTGCGGGCGAGCGTCGTGACCCCGTAAGTATAAGCCAGCGCACCGGCCTCAGACCGGAAGTCTTCTGCAGCCCGGTCATAAGGAATGGTCTGGACCACCAGCCCGCCATAGCGGGAGATCGTGTCATTGAACGTGTAGTTCACTCGGTTGCCGTAATCGCCATAGGGGATCATGGCGGCAAAATCGAAATAGCCCTGGCTCATGGCAAATTCAGCGACGCGCTCAACTTCCTGTTCCGGGGTAAAGCCCAGCAGGTAAACATTATCGCTTGCGACCTGACTGTCGGACGAGAACGCAATAACAGAAAGCCCCGCCTGGCTGGCAATCGGCGCAATGGCGCGCACGTTGTGGGCAAACAAAGGCCCCAGAATAATCTCAGCGCCTTCATTGATGGCGTCCTGGGCAGCACCCACCGCGCCAGGCACCGTGCCGCGCGTGTCTTTGGTCATAAGCAGAAGATCGTCGCGGCCGGAGCGGAAAATTGCCAGCTCGGCAGCATCGCGCATGGAGGCGGCCAGCGCACGGGCTTGCGGGTTCTCATGACCTAGAGGCAGCAGCAATGCCACCCGCACGGGGCGCCGTCCGTCCATATGGTTGGGCTGAACATGCGCGCCGTTCGGTATCCAGACAGGTTCTTGCACCACGGGAGTATGGCTTTCAGGCACCGGCAATCTCACGCGGGCGGCTTGTGGCGCAGGAGCGGATGTGGTCTCACAGGCCACCAAGAACGCGCCCGCAAACAGCAGAGCAGCGATGCTTGTGCTTTTCCGCCTCGTCGGCAGACTGGCCAACAAGGTCCGCAAACTGGCAGCCTTACGCCACCCGGAGAATAGTCGTGACAAATCGGCAGAAATCCCGAGCACCAAAGCCTCCTAAAGCCACTACGGCTAACAATACCAAGACGGGGGCCAAAAACAGCCCAGTTGAGAAGAGTAACGGGCAGAGTATGGCGAGTAAATGGCCCAGCGAATTTGGACGCGGCAAAACCCTTGTCCCTGGCCTATATGTCACGGCTACACCCATAGGAAACCTTGAGGATATCACGCTTCGCGCCCTGCGGGTGCTTGAACAAAGTGACGTGATCGCCTGCGAAGACACAAGGGTTACCGCCAAGCTTTTGAGCGCCTATGGACTAAAAACGCCCCTTATCGCCTATCACGACCACAATGGCCCCCGCGTTCGGCCCCAGATTCTGGCCCGTCTGGCGGCAGGCGAGAAGGTGGCGCTGGTCTCTGATGCGGGCACGCCGTTGATCTCGGACCCGGGGTTCAAGCTTATTGCAGAAGCCCATGAGGCAGGATGCGAGGTCTTTGCCGTGCCGGGAGCCTCCAGCGTGGCTGCCGCTTTGAGCATTGCCGGGCTGGCGACGGATCGTTTTTTGTTCGCTGGCTTCTTGCCGCCCAAATCCGGTGCCCGCAAAAAGGCGCTGGAGGAGCTTAAATCCGCTCACGCCTCTCTGGTCTTGCTGGAGGGCCCCTCAAGATTGGCGGCCCTGCTGGCGGATGCAGCTCAAGTATTGGGCGCACGCGAGGCAGCGATTGCGCGGGAGATTACCAAATTGCACGAGGAAGTCCGACGGGGGACCTTGGAAGAGCTTGCTCAGCACTATGAGGAGGCAGGTGCCCCAAAGGGTGAGATCGTGGTGGTGATTGGCCCTCCGGAAAATGCTCTTTATACGGAACTTGATACAGATGCCGCCCTGGCACAGGCCTTGAAGAAATCCTCCGTCAAGGACGCAGCTGCCGAGGTGGCAGAGATTACCGGTCGTCCCCGGCGGGAGCTCTATGCGCGTGCGCTGGAGATCTCAAAGAGTGAGACCTAATGGGGAACCGCCAGCAACGCGAGGCCGCAGGCAGGCGCGCAGAATCTCTTGCTGCACTCTGGCTTATGCTCAAGGGCTACCGCATTCTGGCCCGGCGTTATCAAGGCTCCGGCGGAGAGATTGACCTGATCGCAGCCAAACCCTTGCTGGGCCCCCCGAAACTCATTGCCTTTGTAGAGGTCAAACAGCGCAGTAAGGCAGAGGACTTGGATGAGGCCATCGGCCAGCGCCAACGGGCCCGTATCGAGGCGGGCGCCGGGGCCTATCTTGCCAATAATCCTCACTTAGCAAGCTGTGCCTTGCGCTTTGACGGTGTGCTCATCGCGCCTGGACACTTGCCCCGGCACCTTGAAAACCTGTGGCAGTCTGCGGGTTAGAGACCCTTCACTCACGCCAATGCCCTGAAGGGCACGGCTCCGTGAGGGCGGCGCATAAGCACCGGGCTGCGGTCGCAGCCTTAAAACCGAATACCATAATGTCTTTTGTTAAGAGCATCTTAACCCTGATTAGCATTCTCTTAAGGATACTTCTTGCCCGGCGTGTGGGGGAGGCGCGCTTGCGAAACAAGCGGGCGGCAAGGAACAGCTACGGGAATTCGGGAGCATCAGGTCATGTCCAATTTGAAGAAACTCGCCGTGTTGGCCACCTTGGGGTTAAGCCTCATAGCCAGCGCCTGCACCCCCTTTGTGGTGCCAGCTCAGGAACGATCTGCTGGGCGGGCGATTGATGATTTTTCCATCCAGACGCGCCTCAGCCGCAATCTCTTCCACAATTCAGAAGGGAATTACCGCGACATCGAACTTGAAGTGGTCGAAGCGCGTGTGTTGATGACGGGCCGGGTAGAGACCCCTGAAATTCGTGTGGAAGCAGCCCGTGTTGCCTGGATGACGGATGGCGTGGGCGAGGTCATCAACGAGATTGAAGTGAGCGATGAAGGAGTGGGCCTTTTCCGGCCTCGCGACCGGTGGATTTCCTCTCGGGTGCGTGGGCGCCTTCTGGGGGACAGCGCCGTTCGCCACGTGAACTATCATGTGGAGACCATCGACGGCACCGTCTATCTGTTCGGCATTGCCCAAAGTGCAGAAGAGTTGGAGCGGGCCACAGGCCATGCTCGCACCATGCGCGGGGTTGAGCGGGTGATCTCTCACGTGCGCCTCAAGGAAGATCGCCGCGCCATGTTCGAGCAAGGCACGTAGCTTTGGGCCAATCATTTGCCAGCCAAGGCTGCGACTGCAGCCCGGCGCCCCTGCGCCGCCCCACGGAGCCGTGCACATTTGTGCACTGGCGTGAGTGAGATAGACTAGATCGCCGCGCCATGTTTGAGCAAGGCACGTAGCGCCCAGCCTTTAGAATGCGACAGCACCGAATTTTCAGGCCCTCGCATTCTGAGGCCTCCTCATGCTATTTAGGGCGCCATGACATTGGCCGATCCCATAACCGATGCCCTTGTGGCCGCCTGCAATGGCAAGCTTGGCAGTGGCACCGCCGTCAGCAATGATGGTGCCGAAGTGCTGGACCTGGCAGAGGTCGGCTTGTTGCTGGGCGCGTTGGATCGGCGGGGGGCGGACCTGGGGCCCTATCGCGCTCATCTGGCAGACATTGCCCGCACCATTCGCAACAAACGCCCCGGCCCCGATGCCCATGATCGGCGCAAGGCCCTCTGCGATGTGATCGCGGGGGAGTTTGCTTACAATGGCGACGGTGATGTTTTCGAGGCGCCGGAAAACGCCAACATGCTGGATGTGATCGATCGCCGTGTGGGTCTGCCGGTGGCCTTGGGGATTTTATATCTTCATGCGGCGCGGGCGGCGGGTTGGGCCGCCTATGGCATTGCTTTTCCCGGTCATTTTCTGGTGCGCGTTGAGGGGGATGCCGATGCGGCCATGCTGGACCCTTTCGATAATGGGCGCGCTATGGAGCCAGCGGATCTTTATTCCATCCTGCGCCGCCTTATGGGACCGGGCGCAAAGCTGGAAGAAGAACACCTTGCCCCCATGCCGGATCGTTCGGTTTTAATTCGCCTGCTGAGCAATCTGAAAGCACATGCCTTGCGTGATGGAGATACCTCGCGGGGGCTTGAGCTTTTGGATCGCATGCGCGTGCTCCGGCCCCGTGACGCTGCCATCTTGTTTGAGCAAGGCACTATTCTGGCCCGCACCGGCTCGCCCATGGCCGCCAAGGCCAAGTTCGAAACCATTCTTACCGCCGAGCCTGAAGGAAATTGGGCCGCCCGGGCAAGTCACTCCCTTGCACGGGTCAAAATTACGCTTAACTAAGGCTCTCGTAACCAGGACCCTCAACGCCCCTTCCTCGAAAGAAAGCTTGCCCCATGTCTTTGAAAGTTGCCGTGCAGATGGACCCTATTGAGGGTGTCGATATCAAGGGAGACAGCTCCTTTGCCCTCATGCTGGAAGCACAGGCCCGCGGGGCGGAGCTTTATACCTACCTGCCCGAACACCTTACCTTCCATGATGGGCGCGTCACTGCACTGGCCTATCCGCTTAAGGTCAGAGACGAAATGGGCAATCATTTTACCAAGGGCGAAGCGGTCACCATTGATCTGAAAGACCTTGATGTGGTCTTGCTGCGCCAGGACCCGCCGTTCGATATGGCCTATATCACCACTACGCATATTTTGGAGATGGTGCATCCGGACACCTTGGTGGTGAACGATCCGTTCCATGTGCGCAATGCGCCGGAGAAATTGTTCATCACGCAATTCGAAGGCCTCATGCCGCCCACGCTGATTACGTCGCACACAGACGAAATCAAGGCCTTCCGCGCCAAACACAAAGACATCATCCTCAAACCTCTTTATGGCAACGGCGGGGCCGGCATTTTCCGTGTCACCCCCCAGGATGAGAACTTCAACTCCCTGCTGGAAATGTTTGCCGCCAGCACGCGCGAGCCCTTGATGGCACAGGCCTATCTGCCCGCCATTCGCCAGGGGGACAAGCGCATTATCCTGGTGGACGGCAAACCTGCAGGCGCTCTTAACCGGGTGCCTCAATCCGGCGAAGCACGCTCTAATCTTCACGTTGGCGGCAAGGCAGAGGCCACCAAGCTCACTGCGCGCGAAGAAGAAATTTGCGAGATCATCGGGCCGGAACTCAAGCGCCGCGGGCTGATCTTTACCGGCATTGACGTGATCGGCGATTACATGACGGAGATCAACGTCACATCCCCTACCGGTATCCGTGAGATCAAGAACTTCGGCGGCGCCGACATCGCCGCCCTCATCTGGGACGCCATCGAAGGGCGCCTTGCGTAAGAACAAACAAAAATAATCGTCGAAGAAGGAAATGAGAGATGAAATACGTCGTCGTTACCGGTGCCTCCACCGGCATTGGCCGGGCAAGTGTGAAGACGCTCACCGATAATGGTTTTCACGTCTTTGGTTCGGTGCGCAAACAAGAAGATGCCGACAGTCTGACTGCTGAATTTGGGGACAAGATCACACCGCTGATCTTTGACGTTACCGACGAAGCGGCGGTGAAGGCTGGCGCCGCGCAGGTCAAGCAAGCCATTGGGGATGCTACCCTTGCAGGCCTGGTGAACAACGCAGGCATCGCGGTTTCCGGACCCATGATGCATATCCCCATCGAAGAGGTGCGCTATCAGATGGAGGTGAACACCATCGCCCCTGTGATTGTAACGCAAGCCTTCCTGCCGCTGCTCGGTGCTACAAATCCGCCGGTTGCAAACCCCGGACGCATCATCAACATGTCCTCCGTCTCCGGCGTAAATGCCGCGCCCTTCGTGGGCCCCTACTCCATGTCCAAATTTGCGCTCGAAGCTTTGTCCGAAACGTTACGCCGGGAGCTGATGATCTATGGCATTGATGTCATCGTCATCGGGCCGGGCCCCGTGGCGACGCCAATCTGGGACAAGGCCGAAGAGGTGGACATCACCCCTTACGAGAAAACGGATTATCTCGGCCCCCTCAAGGCAATGCTCAATTATATGCTGACCAACGGGCCCAAGGGGCTTGCGCCCTCAAAGCTGGGGGAGCTGGTCCATCACACCCTCACCACGCCAAACCCGAAAGTCCGCTACCCCATCGTGCCTAATCGCCTTACGGACTGGATCATCCCCCGCATGATGTCGAAACGCCGCCTGGACAAGATCCTGGCAGGCAGGTTGGGTCTGAATAAGCTGGGGAATTAGGGGAGCACGTCTGCCGGATCGAAAGTCAATCGAAGAGTTTGCCACTCGTCATAGTGTTCGCGCGGGAGGCTATAGCCTGTTCGCTCGAACCCAGGGCGGGTGTCGGTCTGACATCGCGTAATTGCTTCAATGGCTGAATCTGTGCTTGTGCGGAAATGTTCGTCACTTGCATACCTGTCCTGATCCAGGATTTGCGGGGCGCCGTCAAGCATTCCACCAATTGTGAAGGCTACGCGAAGATCAACCAGCATGGGCTCGCCATGGGCAGCACTCACAGGGATGTTCCAGCAAGCCTCAACTTGATGACTGAACGTGTCGAAGATTCCAGGGTGCGGTAGGGGTTCAAAAGTGTCAGCTGCACGAGCTGGGCTGGCAGAAGCAAGGATGGCGCATATAAGCCAGAGCGATAGATTCCGTCTGTGCCTCATGCCAACAATCCTTTGAGTAACTCACAACTCCTGCAGACTAGCCAAAAGTGCATTGTCTCGCTAGTCTAATCCTGTGGTTGTTGCGACGATTGAATGAGGCAAGCATGAGCGCAGTGCGCTTGATATGGCTGATGGACTCGCGAGGCGTGTTATTCGCGACGCTGGCTGTGTTTGTCCTCATATTGGCGACGAGCCTTATCTTGCCGACTTTCATTATTGGAGCGCACGAGATTTGCCCACCGGGCGGCTCCCATATTTTTGACTACTGCATGGTTCCACTAAATCTTGGGTTCGCTCATTCATACCTCCCATTTTCCTCGCTGATCATCCTCTTCATCGGCCTCCTCTACGGCGCTTACCGCGGGCTCCAACAATGGCGCACCCGCGCGCTCGCGGGATGGTAGTTGCGATTTGTCATACGGTTGCTTTTGTGGGGGTGGAGCCGCGCACTGTTGAGGTGCAGGTGCAGATGGCCAACGGCATTCCGGCTTTTACCGTTGTGGGCTTGCCGGATAAAGCCGTTGCAGAGTCTCGTGAACGGGTGCGGGCTGCTCTTTCCGCCGTGGGGCTGGCTTTGCCGCCTCAACGGATCACCGTCAATCTTGCCCCGGCGGATTTGCCCAAGGAAGGCAGCCATTATGACCTGCCCATTGCGCTGGGCATTTTGGGGGCCATGGGGGCCATCGATCTTGAGGATCTGGCAAATTATTCCGCCTTCGGAGAATTAGGTCTCGACGGCAGGCTTGCGCCTGTTGCCGGAGCGCTTCCTGCGGCCATCGGGGCCAGCGGAGAAGGGCGCGGGCTGATTTGTCCCGAATCTTGCGGTGCAGAAGCGGCCTGGGTGGGGGACGTGGAGGTGGTAGCAGCCCCAACCCTCCTTGCCCTGATCAATCACCTTAAAGGCACGCAGCTTTTGGCGCGGCCTGAAACACAATTGGCCGATGACACTGTGCTGGTGCCTGATCTTTCCGATATCAAAGGCCAAGAGGGCGCCAAACGCGCGTTGGAAGTTGCTGCTGCTGGCGGGCATAATCTACTCATGGTGGGCCCGCCCGGTTCGGGCAAATCCATGTTGGCTGCAAGATTGCCCGGTATCCTGCCGCCCTTGTCTGCGGAAGAGGCGCTTGAGACCTCCATGATTGCCTCCATTGCGGGGCAGCTAAGCGATGGGCGCATTTCCCGCCGTAGACCGTTTCGCGATCCGCATCATTCGGCCTCTATGGCGGCGATGGTGGGGGGCGGACGCTTGGCCAAGCCGGGAGAAGTCTCCCTTGCGCATTTAGGCGTGTTGTTCCTGGATGAGATGCCGGAGTTCTCCCGGCAAGTTTTGGATAGTCTTCGTCAACCGCTGGAGACGGGAGAGACCATGGTGGCCCGCGTTCATGCCCATGTGCGCTATCCCTCCCGCGTGCAATTGATCGCTGCGATGAATCCGTGTCGGTGTGGTTTCTTTGGGGACGCCTCCCGCGCCTGTTCCCGCGCGCCGCGCTGTGTGACGGACTATCAGGCGAAACTCTCCGGGCCTTTGCTGGACCGGATTGACCTGCATGTGGATGTGCCCGCCGTCAGCGCCGAAGATTTGACCCTGCCGCCACCTTCGGAAGGCTCGGCAGAGGTGGCCTCGCGCATTGCCCGGGCGCGCGAGATGCAACGGGCGCGTTTTGCCAAACTAGGCGTTGGATTGCGCACCAATACCGAAGCGGAAGGCGAGGTGCTGGATGCCATCGCTGCACCGGACGAGGCGGGGCTGGCTCTTTTGAAAGATGCTACTGAAACCTTAAAGCTCACCGCGCGGGGCTATCACCGGGTGTTGCGGGTGGCACGCACACTCGCAGACCTTCAGGGTGCGGAACATATCGCCCGTCCTCATATCGCCGAGGCCTTGTCCTATCGCCAACGAGCGGCCGTCTAGGCCGCGGCAAAGTAAACGCGGAGCGGCCGTCTAGGCCATTGCCGTTAGCCTTAAGCACTATTTAACCACAACTCGCGAAAGCCGCTCCCCTCAAGGCGATCTTAAAGGCCGCGCGGGTAAGGTGACCCCTGGGAAATATTCAAGGGTCAAGTTTGGTGCGGACGCGCAAGTTTATAGTCATGGCGGCACTCATTGCTGCGCCGATGCCGGCAATGGCACAGGAAGAACTGCTTGCGCAGGCGTTGACCTATTCCACCACGCCTTTTGAAAGCATCGCCTATTGGCTTTTGGTTTTCTTGTCTTCTCTGGTTATCGGCCTTGCCGTTGGCTGGCGGCGCGAACGACAACTTTCCAATGAACTGCGAGACTCCGAAGCGCGACATCAAAACCTGACCGACAGCCAGGGAGATGTGGTTGTCCGAAAAGGTGCCAATGGTGTCGTGACCACGGTCAACCAGGCTTTCTGCACCACCTTTGGCGTTACCAAAGACGGCGTAGAAGGCACACTGTTTCATCCGCCTATCGATACGTCCACCGCGCGCGGGCTCATCGGAACGTTCTCAGGGGCAGAAACGAAATCCTTCCGTGTACGGTATGAACAGCGACTTAAGACCGCTTCGGGGTGGCGCTGGTTCTTGTGGGATGATTATCCCATCCGCAATGATGCTGGCGAGCTATTGGAAATCCAGAGCGCTGGCCGCGATATAACGGATCAGAAACAAATCGAGGAAGATCTGCGCCAGGCCCGTGATATGGCTGAACGCGCAAATCGTTCCAAATCTGCATTCCTGGCTACAATGAGCCACGAGATCAGAACGCCTATGAACGGCATTCTGGGCATGGCAAACCTTCTGATGGATACGGAACAATCGGATGAGCAGGAAACCTATACCCGCGCTGTGAAAGATTCCGGCGATGCGCTGTTGTCCCTGATCAACGATATTCTGGACTATTCCAAAATCGAAGCCGGGCAAGTACGCCTCGAAAAGCTTAACTTCGATGTGCGCCGGACGGTGGAAAGCGTGGCGGAACTATTGTCCCCGCGCGCCCACGAAAAAGGCATTCAGATCATTGCTGTCCCCAGCCAGGACCTGCCCCTTGAGGTTCGTGGTGACGAAGGGCGCTTGCGTCAGGTCATTCTCAACCTTGCAGGCAATGCAGTGAAGTTTACCCAGCAAGGCGGCATCGGCATTTATGTGTCTGTTGAAAAGGGCCTTAATCCCGTGACCTTGCGGTTCGAAGTCGTGGACACAGGTGTTGGCGTTTCCGATGACGCGACCACGCATATCTTTGATGAGTTTTCCCAAGCGGATGACAGGACATCGCGCAAGTACGGCGGCACGGGGCTGGGCCTTGCCATCTCAAAACGCATTGTCGACGCCATGGGCGGCGAAATTGGGATTGAAAGCGTTGTGGGGGAAGGCTCGACCTTCTGGTTCACTGTAAAGCTTGAAACTGTAACCGCGGCTGTTCCATTGCCGCTGCCCCCGGTTGGCGCCTCAGAAGTGATGGTGGTTTCGGATAGCAGTATCGTGGCACCGGCTCTCGGCCTACAGCTTGAGGCTCTAAACTTCCGGCCCCTGGCCTTTAATTCGATTGCAGCAGCCTTTGCTGACCTGGAACGCAGACCCGAAGCCCGCTTCCATACGGTGCTCTATGACATAGGGCTGACGGCAACCAAGCCCGATGTGCCTGTCGAACTGCTGGCAGAGTTTGAACCCCTGGCAGAGGCGCGACGGATTGTGGTGATCACGCCGGAACAACGACGTAATCTGGATGAATATCTTGAAAGCGGATTTGACGGATACCTCATCAAACCGGTGCGGCAATCATCCTTGCAGAAAATTCTGAGCCCGGCTCTCGACGGCGCGGACAGTGCGGGCCTGGCGACGGCCCATGTCGAGACGGAAGAAAAGGCAACACAATCCATGCGAATTCTTCTTGCTGAAGACAATGAGATCAACTCACTATTGGCAACCTCCCTGCTCAAGAAGCAAGGCCACAAGGTAGATCATGTGGTCAATGGTCGGGAGGCCGTGGAAGCGGCTATTCAGGTGACCTATGACATTATCCTGATGGATGTGCAGATGCCTGAGGTGGATGGTCATGAGGCGACCCGCCAAATTCGGGCCATAGACGGGCCAGGCCGGGATGTGCCAATCGTGGCGCTTACCGCCAACGCCATGTCCGAAGACAAACACATGTGCATCGAAGTGGGCATGAACGACTTTTTGCCCAAGCCCTTTGTGGCCCAAGACCTCATGGACATGCTAAGCCGGTGGACAGAACCCAGCGGCGACACCGATGATCAAGGAGCCGCAGCAACAGGCTGAGGGCTTTATGACATCGCAGCAGCAACCTTCCCCCAGATTGCCCCGGTGGATCAGCGCGGCACTGGTCTATTTCCAACCTAAAGTTCTGTATGTAGCCCTGCTCGGGTTTTCCTCAGGCCTGCCTTTGGCGCTGACGGGCTCAACGCTTCAGGCGTGGATGAACCGCGCAGGCGTGGACCTTACCACCATCGGGCTCTTTGCCCTTGTGGGCCTGCCTTACTCACTGAAGTTTGTCTGGGCGCCATTGGTGGATGCCACGCGGCTACCGCTGCTGACGCGGATGTTCGGGCGCAGGCGAGGTTGGCTGATTGCCACGCAAGTCGCCCTTGTTGCAGCGATCTTTTTCCTGGGCGGCATTGATCCTATCGCAGCGCCTATGTTGTTGGCCGTGCTCGCGCTGTCGGTGGCTTTCATTTCAGCCACGCAAGACATCCTTGTGGACACTTTGCGCATTGAGGCATTGGAAGACACCCAGCAGGCTGCAGGGGTCGCGAACTATGTGGCGGCCTATCGCGCGGCCATGCTGCTCACCACCAGCGGAGCGCTGATCGTTGCCGGGCACCTCTCCAGTGCCGGTTGGCTGGTGAGTGATATCTGGCCCGCCATCTATATGGGGGCCGCAGCGGCGGTTGGTGTCGGCATGTTGGGCACCTTGCTTATGCCCGAGCCAGACGTTCCCAAGGACGCGCCCTATTTGTCCGGCACTTCAGCAATCCTGTTCATTGGCGTTCTGGTCATAGCCATCGCAGGGCTTTTCTATTTGCGTGCCACTGTCTTTGCAGGTTATGGGCGATACTTCACGCTCCTGGTGTTGGGGCTTCTCAGCATTACAGCCCTTGGGCTCTATGGGATGAGGGGCAAGCAGAACGCCAGCCAACATGCAACAAAGATCGCACTGGGCAACCAGCTACAGGATGCGGTGGTCACACCGTTTGTGAACTTTGCGCAGGAACACAAATACTGGCTCGGGCTCTTGTTCCTGGTGATCCTGTTCAAGTTCGGCGACACCTTTGCGGGGTCCTTGTTCACACCCTTTGGGCAACGTTTGGGTTTTTCTGATGATCAACTGGGCTGGGCAGTGGGCTACGGCATCCTTGCGACCATCGGGGGCGGCTTTCTGGGTGCGTACATCTTGCGCTGGCGCGGGCTGCTGGCGGCTATGTGGATCGCCGGCATTGTGCAGCTCATCTCCAATTTTGGCTACTTCACCCTTGCCCTTATTGGTCCCAATGAAGCGGCGCTGCTGATTGCCGTACTTGTGGAAAACATCATGGGGGGCATTGGCACCACCATCTTCATTGCGCTGATCTCTGCCCTGTGCCGCAGCAAGCTTTACACCGCCTCACAATTTGCCTTGCTAACGGCGCTGTCTGCCGTGCCCCGAACGTTGCTGGTGGCCCCCGCCGGGGCTGTGGCCACAGTGACCGGCTGGCCGGTGTTCTTCCTCCTCTCTGCGGTGGCAGCCCTGCCGGGACTGGCGCTTTTATGGTGGCTGGGGTCGCGAGGGGCCATCAAGGAAAAGGAAATCGAGGCCTCTAGGTCCTAAGGGGGGCCTAAGAGCCCTAATTTCTCGCGGGCATGTTGCAGGAGTATCCGCTAAGCTCGGGCAGCACGCGGTGACGGGCCACCGCCTCAGGAGGCAGCCTGCATGGGGATTACGGTTACTCTTCCAGCCAGAAAGACGTCCGATGACCAGGTCATCGCGCGATCCGGCACTATGGAATTGCGATTGGCGGCCAGCGAGGCGGATCTCTATGCGGCCCAGACCTTGCGCTATGAAGTGTTCTTTCAGGAGATGGGCGCAAGCGGTGCGAACAATGCCTGCGCAGCCTCTCCTGAGATGATGGGCCGCGATGCGGATCGTTTTGATGATCTCTGCAATCATCTCATTGTGACAGACATAAAGGCAGATGACGGTCAGGTTCATGTGGTGGGAACATACCGTCTGCTGCGCCACGAGGTCGCCATGGCCAATGGCGGATTTTATACCGCGCAAGAATTTGACATTGATCCACTGCTTAAACGCGTGCCCGAAGATACAAGGTTCTTGGAGCTGGGGCGGTCTTGCGTGCATCCCGATTATCGCAACCGGCCCACGATTGAGCTGTTGTGGCGCGGCATTCTATATTGGGCGGATAAGTCCAAGGCCAATGTGCTCTTTGGGTGTGCTTCCTTGCACGGCACAGAGCCTACGGAACTTCGGACACAGCTATCGGTTCTGCATCATTCAGCCCTGGCGCCGGAGATGTGGCGCGTGCGTCCTCATGAAAATGTCCGTGTGGAAATGAATTGCCTGGACGAAGGCACTTATGATGCCAAGAAGGCATTCCTCGCTCTTCCGCCGCTCCTAAAAGGCTATATGCGCGCAGGATGCTGGTTCTCAGATGGCGCGTTCGTGGATCATCAGTTCAACACCACCGACGTGATGATCATCTTGCCGCGCGCGCAGATCAACCCGCGCTATCGCGCAAGGCTGGGCGTGGGCGCGTGGGGGGCGTAAAGCTTCCTCTCCCCTAAACCCCCAGCGTGCCCTGCCCTTGCACTTCATACGCTGCGAATGCCGCCATATTCACGATGTCCGTGACGGACGCGCCCAATTGCACGATCTGGATGGAATGCTCCAGGCCCACGAGTATTGGCCCCACCACGGTTGCTCCGCCCATCTCATTCATCAGGGATGTTGAGATCGCGGCGGAATGGAGCGCGGGCATGACCAGCACGTTGGCAGGCTCGGTCAGGCGCATAAAGGGATAGATCGATTTGGCATTGGGGTTGAGCGCGACCGACGGCAGCATCTCTCCGTCATATTCAAAGTCCACTTCCCGGCGATCCAGATGGGCTACGGCGCCCCGGATCTTGTCGGATCGCTCGGTCACCGGTTGGCCAAAAGTGGAAACCGCCATAAAGGCCACCCGCGGCTCATAGCCCATGCGCCGAGCAAAGGTCGCCGCTTCCTCGGCAATGTCGGCCATCTCATTGGCTTCGGGAAATTCAGTGACGGCGGTGTCGGCGATGAAGACGGTCTTGCCGCGAGCCAACACCGGCGTAATGCCGATCACCCGCTGACCCTTGATGGGGTCAACCACCCAGCCGATGTTGCGCAGCGCCATGGCGAAATGCCGGGTCGCGCCGGTGACCATAGCGTCGGCCTGACCCATAGCGACCATGCAGGCGCCAAAGACGTTGCGGTCCTGGTTCACCAGTCGCTGGGCGTCGCGGAACAAAAACCCGCGCCTCTGCATGCGCGCGTAGATATGATCTGTATACCGCTCATTATGAACGGAGATACGCGCATTGACGATCTCAATATCATGGGCGGATTTATCCAGCCCGATATGTTCCATAGCCTGACGGACCTGACGTTCGCGCCCAATAAGAATTGGCGTACCCAGACCATCATTGCGGAACTGCACCGCCGCCCGGATCACCGTTTCTTCTTCGCCCTCGGCAAAGACCACCCGAGTGGGATGGCTGCGCACGGTCTCGGAAATCCGTTGCAGCAATGTGGCGCGCGGATCCAGGCGGGCCGAAAGCTCGTGCTTATAGCCGCGCATGGCATGGATGGATTTCTTTGCCACACCGGTATCCATGGCCGCCTTGGCCACTGCTGGTGGTACATGAGTGATCAGCCTCGGATCGAACGGCACCGGGATAATATATTCCGGACCGTATTTGAGCCGCGAGCCGCCATAGGCTGCTGCTACCTCATCAGGCACATCTTCCCGGGCCAACTCAGCCAAGGCATGGGCAGCGGCAATTTTCATCTCTTCATTGATGGTGGTGGCGCGTACATCCAGTGCGCCTCTGAAAATATACGGAAAGCCCAGAACATTATTGATCTGGTTGGGATAGTCCGAGCGCCCCGTGGCGACGATGGCATCATCGCGGATCTCATGTACCACCTCGGGGCGAATTTCCGGGTCTGGATTGGCGCAGGCAAAAATGATCGGTTTGGCGGCCATGGATTTGACCATCTCGCGCGTCACTGCATCTTTTACTGAAAGCCCCAGGAATACATCCGCCCCGACCATGGCTTCTTCCAGAGTGCGCGCCTCGGTTTGGGCAGCGTGGGCGGTTTTCCACTGGTTCATGCCTTCCGTGCGGCCCTGGTAGATAACACCTTTGCTGTCGCACAGGATGGCATTGTTATGAGGAAGCCCCATGGCCTTGAGCAACTCGAGACAGGCAATGCCAGCAGCCCCCGCGCCGTTCATCACAACCTTGGTGCGCTTGATGTCGCGGTTAGTCAGATCCAGCGCATTAATGAAGCCCGCCGCCGTGATGATCGCGGTACCGTGCTGGTCATCGTGAAAAACAGGGATGTTCATCTCTTCCCGCAGGCGGCTCTCGATGAGAAAGCTCTCGGGGGCTTTGATGTCTTCCAGATTGATGCCGCCAAACGATGGCCCCAGCAGGCGCACCGCATTGACGAACTCGTCTACGTCCTCGGTATCCACCTCCAGGTCGATAGCATCCACATCGGCAAAGCGCTTGAACAGCACGGCCTTGCCCTCCATCACGGGTTTGGAGGCCAACGCGCCCAGATTGCCCAGCCCCAGGATCGCCGTGCCGTTGGTGATGACCGCAACGAAATTGCCCCGGGCGGTGTAATCGAACGCCTTGTCGGGGTCCTCGGCGATGGCCAGCACGGGGGCCGCCACGCCGGGAGAATAGGCCAGCGCCAGATCCCTCTGGGTTGCCATGGGCTTGGTGGCATTGATCTCCACTTTCCCGGGCTTGCCCATCTTGTGGAAAGCGAGGGAATCTTCGTAGATCTTGTCAGTCTCATCGGCCATGGGCGGGACTCTTTCTCTGGGCGCCTTGCATTGATTCGCTCAGCATGAACCGTTGCGTGGTATTTGCAACGCTTGTGTTACATTCCTTGGGGCCCTTGCCCGGACCCATGTCAGTTTTGTAGGCTCCGGGGTCTCATCAGCGCCATGCAGCGCAACCCTCAATCCCGGGATACCCATGACCCTCGAGGCCCTAAAGCCTGTTCAAGCCAAAGATGATATCGGCGCAGGCAAAGTTACTGCCAAGGACGCTGCCAAAGATAGTGGCCGCGTAACGCCTATGATGGCGCAGTTTCTGGAGATTAAATCCGCTCACCCGGACTATCTCCTGTTCTACCGCATGGGCGATTTTTACGAGATGTTCTTCGATGATGCCGTGAAGGCTGCCGAAGCGCTTCAGATCGCGCTCACCAAGCGCGGCAAGCATGAGGGCAATGACATTCCCATGTGCGGGGTGCCGGTTCATTCCCACGAGCAATATCTGCAAAATCTGATCCGCGCGGGATACAAGGTTGCGGTTTGTGAACAGCTTGAAGACCCTGCGGAAGCCAAAAAACGCGGAGCGAAATCCGTGGTGAAACGGGGCGTGACGCGGCTTGTGACCGCAGGCACGCTTACCGAAGACGCGCTTTTGGAGGCAGGCAGCAACAATTTTCTTGCCGCTATCGCTCGTGTGAAAGCCGATGGCGACGGGCTGGGCCTTGCCTGGGCCGATATGTCCACGGGGGAGTTTCGAGTGGCCCCTGTGAGCCGCCGTCAATTGGCGGCAGAGCTGGCACGTCTTGACGCAACGGAAATTCTAGTGCCGCAAAGTCTTTATGATGAGCCGGCACTATTTGATCTGTGGACAGATTATGGCGCGCGCGTCACGCCCTTGCCTCCGGCTCGCTTTGACAGTGAAGCTGGAAATGCGCGCCTCAAGGCCCTTTATGGGGTGGCCACTCTCGATGGGCTGGGGGCGTTTTCGCGGGCAGAGGTTGCTGCTGCGGGCGCGCTGGTGGATTACGTTGAGCTGACTCAAGTGGGCAAGATGCCCGCGCTCTCCCACTTGGCCCGAGAAGGGGCCGGTGAGGCCATGGCCATTGACGGGGCCACGCGCACAAATTTGGAGCTCATGCGCACGCTTTCGGGCGCGCGGGAAGGCAGTCTGCTTTCGGTCATTGACCGTACGGTAACGGCTGCAGGCGCGCGGGAATTAGGCCGCAGGTTGGCAGCACCCTTAACATTACCTGAGGCCATCTGCGCCCGGCAGGATGCCGTAGCATTTTATCTGGAAGCTAACCGTTTGCGCGAAGATGTGCGCGGCAGCCTCAAGCGCGCACCGGATCTATCGCGCTCGCTTCTGCGCCTCTCACTAGGTCGAGGCGGCCCGCGCGATTTGGCTGCGATCAAAGGCGGGTTGTTGGCCGCAAAGGAGATTGCAAAGCTTCATGGCGGTGACGACGCTCCGACAGAAGTTCGCAATGCACTTGACGCAAGTGGTTCGTGGACGGAAGACTTGATCGCACCCTTGTCTCATCACTTGGCAGATGAACTGCCCTTGCTCGCCCGCGACGGCGGGTTTGTGCGGCAAGGCTCACTGCCGGAACTGGATGAATTGCGCGAGCTGCGCGACCACGCCCGGCAGGTGATCGCAAGCCTGCAAAAAGACTATGCAGAACTCACAGGCGTCAAAGCCCTCAAGATTCGCCACAACAATGTGCTGGGTTATTATGTTGAAGTGCCCGCTGCCCATGGGGAGCGTATCCGCACCGACCATCTGGATCTCTTTATCCATCGCCAATCCATGGCCAACGCCATGCGCTTTACCACGGCGAAACTTTCTGAACTGGAAGCCAAAATAGCCCAGGCAGGCACCAAGGCCGTGGCGCTGGAGTTGGAGATTTTCGAGACTCTGCTCAACGGCGTCTTGGAAAGATCTTCGGAGATTTCACAGCTGGCCAGCGCCCTGGCGGTGCTGGATGTCTCTTCCGCATTGGCGGAACTGGCAGCAAACCAAAACCTCTGCCGCCCGATCGTTGATGACAGTCTTTCCTTCCGCATCAAAGGCGGACGGCACCCGGTGGTGGAAGCATCACTGCGTAAAACTGGCGCAACGCCCTTTGTGGCCAATGACGCTGATTTATCCGTGTCCGGACAAACAGGCAGGGATGCCAAGCGTCTCTGGTTGGTGACCGGCCCCAACATGGCGGGTAAATCAACTTACCTCAGGCAAAATGCGCTGATCGCCATCCTGGCTCAGATGGGGGCTTTCGTGCCGGCAGACGAGGCGCACATCGGCATTGTGGATCGGCTGTTCTCTCGCGTTGGCGCGGCCGATGATTTGGCCCGCGGGCGCTCGACCTTCATGGTGGAGATGGTGGAGACAGCCGCCATCCTGAACCAGGCCACAGAACGCTCGTTGGTGATCCTGGATGAGATCGGACGGGGCACGGCGACCTTTGACGGGCTCTCCATCGCCTGGGCCTCGCTGGAACATCTGCACGAGGCCAATCAGTGCCGCGGGCTATTCGCCACTCATTACCATGAGCTGACGGCGCTCACGGAAACTCTCGGCTCCCTCGCCACCGCGACCATGAAGGTCAAGGAATGGAAAGGCGATGTGATCTTCCTGCATGAGGTGGTTTCGGGAGCCGCTGACAGGTCCTACGGCATTCAAGTGGCCAAGCTGGCAGGGTTGCCAAGCCCGGTGATTGATCGGGCCCACGAGGTGCTGGCCCAATTAGAGGCAAGCCAGAGCGGCACTGCCCCCCGTGCTCTGGTGGATGATCTGCCGCTCTTTTCGGTAAATCCTGCGGCATCAGCGCCCAAAACCGCGTCAAATGAGCCCAGCGCGCTGGAAAAACGCATGGCGGAGATCAATCCGGACGAGTTTTCTCCCAAAGAAGCGCTGGAACTGCTTTACGAATTGAAGTCCACGCCCCACCATTAGGGTATGACGACGCCTCCCCCATCATCACCCATACCAAAGGCTGGGCCGAACGCCGGACCAAGTGCCGGACAAGACCCCACGTCTCTTACTCAGCTGGGGCAGACCAGCCGTGAGGCTGCGCGCTTTACCGAAAGTGATGCAGCAGGCGGGATCGATCCCAAGGCGCTTGCTGACCGCCTGGATGCCGTGGGCCGGGATCGCAAGCTGGAAGACAGTGAACGCCGGGCAGCGGCGCTGGCGCTTTTTAAGGAAGCGGACGCTGCAGCGGTTGCTCAGGCGCGGGCGCGCCTCACGGCAGGCACGCCGGGTTTGAATGTGGCGCGGGGTCTATCGGCAGCGCGCGATGTGATCGTCGACATGGTGTTTCGATTTACCCGCGCCTATGGGGTTCACCCCGAAAGCGCCACCCAAGCCGAAGCCATGGGCATTGCGGCGGTGGGCGGCTATGGCCGGGATACGCTTGCGCCCTATTCCGATATCGATCTTCTGATCATCCATCCCTACAAACGCACACCCTGGGCGGAGAGCATTGCGGAATACATGATGTATCTGCTCTGGGACATGGGGCTCAAAGTGGGTCACGCCACACGCTCCATTGATGATTGTGTGCGGCTCGCCCGCGAAGATGTGACCATCAAGACCGCGCTTCTGGAGGCGCGCTATATCTCCGGCAGCCGCGATTTGGTGGACGAACTTAAATCCCGCTTCTGGTCCGAGACCGCCGAGGGCACTGGTGCGCAATTTGTTACGGACAAATTGGCCGAACGCGATGCCCGCCACAAACGCATCGGCAATTCCCGCTATATGGTGGAGCCAAATCTGAAAGACGGCAAAGGCGGCCTGCGAGATTTGCATACGCTTTTCTGGATTGCCAAATATCTTTATCAGGTGGAACAAAGTTCCGAGCTGGTGGACGCTGATCTTCTGACCGCCTCTGAATATAATACCTTCAAACGAGCTGAGGCTTTTCTGTGGGACGTGCGCTGTCATCTGCATTTTGCGGCAGGACGGGGCGAGGAGCGCCTTACCTTTGACCGGCAGACACAGCTTGCTGAAGTTCTGGGGTATACGGATCAACCGGGGCTTCCGGCCGTCGAAGCCTTTATGAAGAACTATTTCCTTGTGGCCAAGGACGTGGGCGATCTCACCCGTATTATCTGTGCAGGCCTGGAATTACGGCAACAGAAGACAGGCACACGCCTTAATCAAATCCTCTCCAATTTTGGTGCGCGCGGCCTTGGTGTGCCAGGGTTCACCATAAACAATGGTCGCATCGATGTGGAGCGAGACGACCTGTTCGAAGAGGACCCGGTCAACTTGCTGCGGCTGTTTCAGCTCAGTGATGAAAAACAAATTCTGCTCCACCCCCGTACACTGAGGCTGGTGACACAGTCGCTTCGTCTGATTGATGACGATCTGCGCGGCAATGAAGAAGCCAACAAGATATTCCTGAATGTGCTCAGCTCAAAAAGAGATCCTGAACGCATTCTGCGCCGTATGAACGAAGCCGGGGTGCTGGGTCTCTTCGTGCCGGACTTCGGGCGCATCGTGGCGCGTATGCAGTTCAATATGTATCACCACTTCACTGTGGATGAGCATCTAGTCCGGGCCGTAGCCGAACTTGCGGCCATTGAAAAAGGCGCGCTGAACGAAGAAGTGCCTCTGGCGCAGGATATGCTCTCACGGGTCTCAAACCGCGCGGTGATATACCTCAGCGTCTTTTTACATGACATCGCCAAGGGGCGACCACAGAACCATTCCGATGCGGGTGCTGAAGTTGCCGAAGAACTGGGCCCGCGATTTGGCCTCACCAAAGCAGAAACAGATACGGTGGCCTGGCTGGTGCGTCATCACTTGATCATGAGCATGGTTGCGCAAAAGCGCGATATTGCGGACCCCAAGACGATCCGTGATTTTGCTGCTCTGGTGCAAAGCCCAGAACGCTTGCGTCTTCTGTATCTGCTGACGGTGGTGGATATTCGTGCCGTGGGGCCGGGTACCTGGAACACCTGGAAGGCACAGTTGCTGCAGACGCTTTACGAGGAAACTTTGAACGCGTTGCCTGGCGGGGCCGGTGCAATTGGTCGCGAGGCTCGTATCAAGGCGGCCCAGGATAGCCTGCGCGATACATTGCGCCCCTGGAAAGAAGAAGCTCTGGAACGGGCAATGGAGCGCCACGCCGATGGCTATTGGCTGGGCACCGATACAGACACCCAGGCGCGTCAGGCTCATTTGCTGCGAGATGCGGATGCAAAACGCGACGCCAATGAGGTCACGCTGGCCTTTGAAGCGGTCACGGTGCCGGACCAAGGAGCTACGGAAATCACGGTCATCGCCGAAGACCGGCCGGGACTTTTTTCAGCGCTCACCGGCGCGATAGCCTCTTCTGGCGGCAATGTTATGGAAGCGAAGATCTTCACCACCATGGACGGCCTTGCCCTGGACGTCTTCCTTGTCCAGGGGGTGGATGGACGACCCATAGAAGATAAACAAGGCCTGGGTCGTTTGCGCGACATGGTCCTTGCGGCAGCTGCCCAAAGTGAAGAGCAGGCAGCCGCTGTGCCGCGCCCGGCGCTCAAAAGTCGCGAGAAGGTCTTTGAAGTGGAGACCATGGTCAGCTTTGATCATTCGGCATCCGAGACCTACACCATCATTGAGGTTAATGGCCGGGATCGGTTGGGGCTGTTGTCTGACATTGCACTGGGTTTTTCAGACCTGCGCTTGTCCGTGGGCTCAGCCCATATCTCCACCTTTGGCGAGGCGGCAGTGGATGTGTTTTACGTGCGCGACCGCTTTGGCCTAAAGCTGGAGCCGGGGCCGCACCTTAAACGCATTGCTGATGCGCTTGTGGCGGCGGCAGGTTAGATCCGCCTTGCGCCCGCCACAAATCCCCGTTAGCCCTGAACTTGGTAACAAGTCAGGGCACCCATGAACCTTCTTAAATCTACCGCGACCGTTGGCGGCATGACCATGATCAGCCGCATCCTGGGCTTTGTGCGCGATATCCTCATCGCCACGTTCCTGGGTGCAGGACCGGTGGCCGATGCCTGGGTGGTGGCTTTTCGTTTCCCTAATTTATTCCGGCGCTTCTTTGGCGAAGGGGCATTTAACTCCGCCTTTGTACCGCTTTATTCCAAACAGATGGAAGGCGAAGGGGCGGGTGCCGCAACGCGCTTTGCCGAAGAGGCGCAAGCAGGCCTCGGGGCGGTACTGTTGGTTTTCTCCCTTGTGCTGTTGATTTTCATGCCTTGGGCGATGGTGGCGCTGGCACCGGGGTTTTTGTTTAGCGAAGGCGAAGCCTTTGAGTTTGCCACGGCCTTTTCCCGGGTTGCGAGCGGCGATGTGCCGGATAAATATGCCCTGACAGTGCTCTTTACACGGATTACCCTGCCCTATCTCTTCTTTGTCTCTCTGGTGGCTTTGCTTTCTGGAATTTTGAACTCCCTCGGTAAATTCCTGCTGGCCGCCGCAGCGCCGGTTCTGCTCAATATTATTCTTATCAGTGCTTTGGTGTTTTTGACCCCGCATCTGCCAAGCCCGGGCCATGCGCTGGTCTGGGGTGTGTTTGTGGCGGGGGCCGCTCAATTGCTGGCGCTGGCTTGGGGCTGCAAACGTGCCGGTGTGATGCCGCGGATTATCCTGCCGCGCTGGACACCGGAAATGAAGCGACTGGTGACGCTTGGCGTGCCGGGGATCATTGCGGCGGGGATCACGCAGATCAATATCGTCATCGGCACCATGATCGCCACGCTGGAATCCGGTGCCGCCTCGCTGCTCTATTATGCCGACCGGGTCTATCAGCTGCCCTTGGGGCTTATTGGAGTTGCCATGGGGGTGGTGCTGTTGCCGGACCTTTCCCGCCGCCTGCGCAGCGGGGACGATGCAGGGGCCATGAGCAGCCAGAACCGGGCATTGGAATTGTCCATGTTGCTCACCGTGCCTGCGGCTGTGGCCCTGGCGATAATCCCTCTGTCCATTGTCATTGTTTTGTTTGAACACGGAGAATTTCTTCGCAGCAATGCCCAGGGCACGGCAATGGCCTTGGCAGCTTTCGCGTTGGGGCTGCCCGCCTTTGTGGCGATCAAGGTATTCCAGCCCGGCTTTTTTGCCCGGGAAGATACCAAGACCCCCATGTGGTTTGCTGCGGCTCAAACCGTGGTGAATATTACGCTGAGCATCATTCTCTTCCGCCAGATCGGATTTGTGGGGATTGCCATCGCAACTTCTGTGGGGGCATGGGTGAACGCTGTGCTGCTGGCAGGGCGTTTGGGCGCGCTGGGCCATTTCCATTTTGACGCCCGACTAAAATCCCGCCTGCCCCGTATTGCCCTGGCCGCCGCCGGAATGGGCGCAGGGCTGTGGTTCGCACAAGGGTATGCCGCGCCCTATTTCGATATGGGGCTAATGGAGCAAATCGCGGCCCTCGGCGCTTTGGTAATCGGCGGCGGGGCGATCTACGGGGCGCTCACGCTTGTCATCGGTGCGGCAAAGATCTCCGACGTGCGGCGCAGTCTGAGCCGCTAGATCAATGTACAGCTTTCAGCGCTGCATCCAGATCGTCATAAAGATCATCCACATCCTCGATCCCCACCGATAGGCGCAGCAGATCGCGCGGTGTGCCCATGTCGCGGGTCTCGATAGACGCGCGGTGCTCGATCAGGCTTTCCACCGAGCCTAAGGATGTGGCACGGGTCCAGACCTTCACCGCTGCTGCCGTGGCGATGGCGGCCTCCTCGCCGCCATTCACGCGGATAGATAACATGCCGCCGAAACTGCCGTTCATCTGCCGCGCCGCAATCTCATGGCCTGTGTGAGATTTAAGACCGGGATAAAGAACCTGATCAATGCAGCCATGAGCGGCTAGACGATCTGCCAGAACTTGCGCATTTGCACAGGCTGTTCGTACACGGATCGCCAGAGTGCGCATCCCGCGCAGCAATTGCGCGGCTTCGAACGAGCCGAGAACCGCTCCCTGTTGGCGGCGCACGGTTTCAATCCGCTCCCAGAACGCATCTTTGTCTGCTGTGACCAAAGCACCCGCCACCAGATCGGAATGGCCATTCAGGTACTTGGTGGCTGAATGCATGACGATGTCCGCGCCCAAAGATAATGGTTGAGTGAGGATTGGCGTGGCGCAGGTGGAATCAACGGCCAATATCGCACCCGCCTCATGGGCAATCTTGGCCACTGCCGCAATATCGGTAATGGCCCATTGCGGATTGGCAGGGGTTTCAATCCAGATCAGTTTGGTGGCGCCCGGTCGAATAGCGCCGCGCAGGGCATCAAGATCGCTCATCTCCACAATGCTGACCCCAAGGCCCCAATCCGTGCCCAGACCCAAAAGCCAATTTTGAAGCTGGTAATACATGGCCTTGGACGCAATGACGTGATCGCCCGCTTTCAGCGCCTGAAACACGGAAACCGCCGCTGCCATGCCGGAGGCAAACAACATCGCATCCGCTCCCCCTTCCAATGCGCAAAGGGTCGCCTCGGGGGCCTTAAAAGTTGGATTGTCATCCCGGGCATAGACAACGCCTTTGGGATAGGAATTGTCTGCGCCGCGCTCAAAGGTGGAGGCCACATGGATCGGCGGCACCACGGCCCCTGTTTCAGGATCAATAGGGCGCTTGCCATCACGGTCTGCCCCTTGGGCGGCGATGGTTCCAGGCTTAAGGGGCTTTTTGCTCATTAATCTCTTCTCACAAGGCACGGTTGACTCCGGAGCCGGCGCAGGTACGATCCGGCCAAACCTATTGGAGCCTATAATGTCGCGCCAGCGCCAGATAAATCAAATCGCATCAAAGCCAGCACGCCCCGAAGCGGCCTGCTGGGGCTCCGTGCTGGGTATGTGGCGAAGCGCCATTTAACCTGCGGCTTTTCCTGCCGCCTTTCGTTATACCCTATGACAAAGCAATGGCGCGGCGCGCCTCACGGAGTTTTCCATGTCTGACGTTGAAGTAAAATACACCGGCCCCGAACGGGTGTTCTCAGGCGTTCAGCCCACCGGCAACCTGACCCTTGGCAATTATCTGGGGGCGATTAAACGCTTCGTGCCTTTGCAGGACGAACACGAATGCCTTTATTGCGTGGTGGATATGCACGCCATCACCGTGTGGCAAGATCCTGCGGAGCTGGCCCGCGCCACCCGCGAAGTCACCGCCGCTTATATTGCTTGCGGGCTCGACCCCAAGCGCGCAATTTTGTTCAACCAGTCAAAAGTTCATGCTCACGCGGAGCTGGCGTGGATTTTTAATTGCGTGGCGCGCATGGGTTGGATGGAGCGCATGACCCAGTTCAAGGAAAAGTCCGGCAAGCACAAGGAACGCTCGTCTTTGGGTCTGTTTGCCTATCCCGCGCTCATGGCCGCCGACATTCTGGCCTATAAGGCAACCCACGTGCCCGTGGGCGAAGATCAAAAACAGCATGTGGAGCTTTCTCGCGACATCGCTCAGAAGTTCAATATGGATTATGGGGTGCAGGGTTTCTTTCCATTGCCCGAGCCCGTGATCCAGGGAGCGGCCACCCGTGTCATGTCTTTGCGGGATGGGACCAAGAAAATGTCCAAGTCAGACCCTTCGGACATGTCTCGGCTGAACCTCACCGATGACGCGGATCTGATCGCCAAGAAAATCCGCAAAGCCAAGACGGACCCGGATGATTTACCTTCCGACGAAGATGGCCTGGAAGGTCGCGGCGAAGCACGGAACTTGCTGAATATCTATGCAGCCTTGTCAGACATTCCTTTTGGCGATGCGGTTCGTCAGTTCGGCGGCAAACAATTCCGTCAGCTCAAGGAAGAATTGACAGAGCTAACGGTGGCAAAACTCACCCCCATCACGGACGAAACCCGGCGGCTCATGTCTGATACGGCTGAGATTGACCGCATCTTGAATGATGGTGCGGAACGGGCCAGTGCGCTAGCCGAGCCGATCATGAAAGAAATCCGCCGCATCGTGGGGTTTGTTTAGAGGCTGCTTGATTTGACTCTCGCATAGGTTGCCTTCACACTCCTTGTCCAAGGATCGGTGATTGGAGGGGAATTAGGCTATGCGTGTTTCAAGCTTTATATCCGGCGCGGGCCTTTGCGTGGTTTTGGGATCGGCTGCCTTTGCGCAGAAACCGGGCGCACCTCAGCAGGATGACCGTCTGGGGATGGAGTGTACGACCGAGGGCAGAGTGACGAACTGCCGAACGGTGGGCGCAGGCACATTTTCAGAAGTTTGGGATCGCGCAGAACGATTGCGTCGTCGGCCAGCATCGCAGAGCGCAGCCGTATTGGCGGAACTTCGCTCAGAAGGGGACGCCCTTCCGCCTCCGCTTTTTATGGAGATTGCTCAGCGCCTACTGCCTGAAGATCGTCAACAAGCGGCCTACTATCACATAGTTTCTATTCAACGAATGCGTTATGACGGCGCGCGCTGTGCAGATACGACCGCTGGCCAGGGTGCGATCTTCTTTGGCCAGATGCATTCGAACTTGAGCGAGCTTTGGAATGATGAGGAATTGCGTTTGGCCGCATATCGCCGTCTGCGAGATGAGGACAGCACGTTTGACAGCACTCATTCAGCTTGGTGGTTATGCTCCCATGGCATCCGCGCTAGCATGGGCGGGATGCGCGGCGAACGAGGTGGCCAGGATTTTCTTGTCTCGGATGAGCGACTGGCAGAGATTCAATCAACCATGCGCGGGGCGTTGGATACCTGGATAGAGGAAATGTCTGCCGAACTTGAGTAGGCCAAGGAACGACAGCTCCTTCCCGCCCTTGCCGCGCATCCCTGCTGTGCTAGAAAATCCCAATGACAGCTCAGGATCTCCAACACGCCATTCAGGCCGCCGCCCGTGCCCTTGAGGCGGGGCAGCTTGACGAAGCCTCGCGCATGGCTCAGCAGGTTCTTGCCGCAGCCCCAGGAGAGCCGAACGCCTGTCAGATCATGGGCCTGGTGCATATGCGCGAAGGCCGCGCGGGCGAGGCGCTCAAGTTTATTCGCAAAGCGTTGAAGGTCGCTCCTACAAATCCGCAGATACTCAACATGTTGGGTTCCGCCTTGCGAACCACGGGCGATGTGGCAGGGGCTCGGAAGGCTTTTGCCAAATCCATCGCTGCGAATAGAGGGGCCACAAACAAGAGCTATGTTGAGCCGCAAATTAATCTCGCTAATCTCGATCTAGGTGAGGGGGCCCGCGAGGCCGCACGTACGGGATTTGAAGCTGTATTGACAGCTCAACCCGGCAATGGGCTCGCTCTATCCGGCCTCGCCCGCCTGGCCATGTTGAAAAATAATCCCGCGGAGGCCCATGAGCTTGCCGCTAAGGCATTGGAGGCGTTGCCCGGCAATATTCTCAGTCTACTGATAAAAGCCGAGGCCTCCGTGCGGCTCAAAAACTATGAGGAGGCCTTGGGGGAGGCAAAGGTGCTTGCCGCCCGCCCCGATATTGAGCCCACCAACAACGCTCTGGCGCTGGGCTTTGCCGCAGAGGCTGCAGACAAGCTCGCCCGCTATGATGAGGCCTTCGCATTGTTTACTCAGGCCAATGCCCAGGTGGCGGCGCTCAATGCAGCGGTGATGGCCGAGCCGCCAACGCCGTATCACCCGGCGGTGGTGGCCCAAGTGCAGGCCTATCTTGCGGCTCATCCCGATGATACGGCGCCTCAGGTCTCCGACGAAAGTGCGCCGCCAGTGTTCCTTGTCGGGTTTCCGCGTTCGGGCACGACATTGCTGGAGCAAATCCTTCTGGCCCATCCAAAAGTTACCAGCCTGGAGGAAGAACAAACCTTCGACCGGGCCTGCCGGGATCTAATCCTTGCGCCGGATGGTTTGGAGCGTCTTGCCAATCTCAGTGAGAAGGAAGCCCTGCGTTACCGTAAAACCTATTGGCGGGACGTGAAGAAGCTGGGCGCGCAAATTCCCGAAGGCGGTCTTCTGGTGGACAAGCAACCGCTGGATACGATCTTGCTGCCGCTGATTGCCAAGATTTTCCCCGATGCGAAAATCCTGTTTGCCCTGCGCGATCCGCGCGACGTGGTGCTGTCCTGTTTCCAACAGCGCTTTGATATCAACCAGGCCATGTTCCAGTTTCTCGATCTTCAAACGGCGGCAAGCTACTATGATCAGGTCATGACGTTGGGGCGGGCGGCACGATTGATTTATCCATTACATCTGCATGAAGTGCGCTACGACGCCATTGTGGCTGATCTCGAAGCTGAGGCCCGCGCAGTGATCAAGTTCCTTGGCCTTGAATGGACCGATGATGTTCTCGAATATCGCAGCCAAATCACACAACGGGCCATCAATACACCTTCGGTGAGCCAGGTGGTGCAGCCCATCTACACCTCGGCAACAGGCAAATGGCGCAACTATGATAACCACATGGCCCCCGTACGGCATCTTCTTGATCCGTGGGCAGAACAGTTCGGGTATGAGGTGGGCTGACTTGCAAGCGCCTCAACAAATCAAATCGAAAACCAGTACAAGTACATGGCGACAAGCGCCATTGCGCTTAGGCTGCCAGTGCCGGTAACGAGGGCTAGAAACACTCTTGTAATTGCGCCATCAGCGGAAAGGAGCAGCGAATCTAAAAATGCCCAGGACAAGTAGATCGCACCGCCTAGGAGCACCGTAAACGGGATGATGGAATCCATAAAACCAAGAAGAGCCGTCGCTCTCATGTTCGTCATTGCGTTGACCACCAACTCGTTTCCTTGAGGGAACCTCTCCGGATTAAAAACATGGTTATCAGGGCTAAGGAGCCAACCATCCGGGCCAAGAAGCCACGCGTCGAAAATTTCTCCGTACTCAATTAGGATGCCTGGATATGACGACATATTCGAAATAACCGATGTTGCCACGGCACTCGCTATGCCACTGATTATCGCCGCCCAAATCCATTTCATTTGCTTTATCCCCCGATGTGCAAATTATTATTTCCCACTACAGATTGGCATAGCATCAGCAATCCATCAACTCAGGCGAGCTTTTGATCTCTCATCCCCTATTGATATGCGCCCCGTTCCTCCCCACTTATCCTTGATGGGACGGAGAGTTTTATGAGATTTATGGATCGGGTCGCGCGGGTTTTGCGGCGTTTGATGGTTTTGCTGGGCGGTGGGGCGCGGGCCCTGTGGCGTTATTTGCGCATTGCGGGCCGCGCCCTTGGCCGGGCCTGGCATTGGGCACTGCACAAGGTTGATCCCCAAGGGGCGAAGCTCGATGCCGCGGGTGGTTGGTTCACCTGGCGGCGGGGCATTTTCGGCGCACTGATTGTGGCGGTCCTCTATTACTTCATCGGCTTTTTGCTGGTCTATAAAATCGATGATGACCCCAATTTTGCATTGGATCAAAACGAGATACTGGACGGGCAGGCGCGCTCGGTGGCCATGGCGTCCGCTGTAGTGCGGCGCGAGATTGAGGAACATGGCTGGGTCTCCAATGACCCCTTTTTCATGCCCTCTGTGCTCAATGAAAACATGCGCCATTATCAACAGGGCATTGTTCAGGCGGCGGCGATCTTCTCGGTCGAAATGCGAGACCGGCTGGGGCGTACCCGCGGCTCATCCCAAGCGGACGAAGATTTGCGAAACGCTGCGGGGCAGCTGCAATTCGCCCCCGATATCTGGATCTGGAACCCGAGCCAAAGTCTGTTGCCTCATGAAACGTCCGAGAGCCACTACCGGCGGGCGCTGGCGGCGCTGGACAATTACAACACGCGCCTTGCGCAGGGGGCTGCGGTCTATGATCGGCGAGCGGATAATCTTCATGCCTTGCTCGACAGGGTCGCGGTGGATCTGGGCTCTTCGTCAGGTGAGATTGACGAGCATTTGCGCCGTACCCGAAACACCTTCTTTGATACCCATGCGGATGATATTTTCTATATGACCAAGGGGCAGGTCTATGCCTATTACCTGATCCTTCGGGAGCTGAGAGCTGATTTCGCCTCCGTCATTGAGGAGCGGGAAGTGGCGGCGCTCTATGATCAGATGCTCGACAGTATGCGCACTATCGTTGGGCTCAACCCTCAAGTGATCGTCAATGGTAAGCCGGACAGCCAGTTCTTTGCCTCTCACCTTGCCAGCGAGGGGTTCCATTTACTCCGCGCACGCACCCAATTGCGGGAAATCACAGCCTCCTTGAGAGTTCAAAGCTAAGTAGGCCTAAAGCGAGACTTGCCTGATTGACCTTTGCCTCTCTATCCTTGGGCACCCTGTGGAGGGCAAAGGAGAGAGTGAAATGCGCGGTCTTTTTGCAGGATATCTCCGAATGGCCCGCCTTTAACGAGGTCTACGGAACTTACTTCGTGGCCCCCTACCCCGCGCGCAGCGCCTTGGCGGCATCGGGTTGGCGCTGGGCGCCCGCGTTGAAGTGGAGTGCATTGCGACAATTGGCCTGGGCCGCGCGAACCAGGCCCAGTGAACTGGGCTTTGGGCGCAAAGACCCGCTTCCACCAAGGGTTTTGAGCTTTGGCGGGGGTTTGCCGGGGCAATTCTTGCCTCTTGCTTTTTTGGCACCCCTCAAGGCATGCTTTGGGGGATGACGACGACTGATACCCCAAATGCGGCTGATGCTGTGGAGACCTCTGAAGCTTCGGAAGCCCCCCTTCGCCGGAAATTTCTTGTTGTTGCCGATGGCAGCGACGAGTGCCGTGTCGCCTTACGGTATGCCGCCTTGCGTGCGGCCCTGACCGGCGGCTGTGTTTCCTTGCTTTATGTGATCGAGCCTGCGGATTTCCAGCATTGGCGTGCCGTGGAAGATCGCATGCTGGAAGAGGCGCGTGCCGAGGCGGAAAGCGTGCTGCATACGCTGGCTGGCGAGGCGCATGATTTGGTTGAGATCATGCCAGAACTTCTGATTGAAGAAGGCTCCGTTAGCGATCAGGTCGTCGCCGCCATTCGCAATGATCCCACCATTCATGTGCTTGTTCTGGCCACAGGCGCCAGCAAGGAGGGCCCCGGCCCTCTCGTTGCCATGGTGGCTGGCAATATGGGCGAAGGCTTTTCAATCCCCGTCACGGTGGTGCCAGGCAACCTGAGCGATGAAGCTATTGATGAATTGTCGCAATAGGGCCCGCCGGATATGAAGTTCCTGGGACGGCGCATCATGGGCGCCTTGCTGTTCGGCTTTGCGCTGGTTTTTGCCTTTGCGTTGGTGATGCAAATCACGACGGATCTGGTGAACTGGGTCTCGGGATCGCACATCCAGTTTCTTTTCCCGCGCGGGCTGAGCTATGCTTTCGCCGATATGAATGTGCTTCGAAGGGTGCTGATATCGCTATCCTTTTTCGCGCTGGTGTTTGCAAGCATCTTCTTTGTGCTCAAGCTAAGGCGGCGCAACGGAATATTCGATATCTATGATGGTTCGGATACGGACGATTGATATCGTCCTTCCAGATTTTCTTCCAGTGTGAAAATCTCGACAGGTTCCGGCACCCCTCGCAGCACATGAAACCCAAGGGAGCGCAGTTTTACCGTGCAATGCAGGTCAGCAAAGGCACTGGTGGTTACCAAGGGCAATTGTAATTGTTTGGTCAGTTGTTCTGCCCGCACGGCCTGATTTACGGCAGGGCCGATGACAGTGAAATCCAGACGATCCAGCGACCCGATATTGCCAAATGTAATCTGGCCATAGTGCAGCGCAAATCCTGCTCGTATGTGCTCAACGCCTTCGGGCAAAGTGTCCGGATCAATGGAGTTCAGATTTGCGATGGATCGCTTGACCGCTGCCACGGCACCGCAGGCGGTGTGGTCCGTTGCCTCTTTGGGCTGACCTTGAGCGACAGGAAATATCACCAGCAAGCCATCACCCATCATTTTGACAATGTCGCCACCAAATTCTTCCACGGGTCCGGCAAGCGCTTCGTAATAGATGCTCAACGTGTCCACGACATCTTCGGGGGTATGAAGCTCCACCAGCCTGGTAAAGCCGCGCATGTCCGCAAAAAGCACGATCGCTTCGATGCTTTCGCCTTCCCCGCGCCGAATAAGGCCGTTGGTCACACGCCGGGCCGCCTGGTGTCCGAGATAGGTCTGCATCAAAGTGCGGGCGGTATAGCGCGCATGCTCAATTTCAATCCGTAGGCTGAATAAGGGGATTAACTGGTCCAGGTACTTCAGCTCTCTGGTATGAAACCCCTCGGGCCGGTCTGTGGTCAGTGATACATAGTGCCGAGAGCCGTCGGAGAAACACAACGGCATGGCTACAAAATCTGTGGACCCGGCGGCCTTTAGCTCTTCCAGAACGGGGTAATCCAGTTGCGCGTTTGGCCCCGTCAGGTGGCAGCGCAGCCCCCCGGCGCCTTCGTTGATGACCCTAATAGGGCTGTCGGTATAGGCGGGCGTGATCTTATCAGTGAAATCATAGGCAACAACTTCTGTGCCTTTTTCGCGCACCCAGAAAAAACCACGTGCGGCAATTTGTGGGTGGCTGTCCTGCAAACTCAAAGAAACCCTAAAAAGAGGAAGGCCATTTTCAACAAGGTGTTCGCAGAAGCCTGTGAACAGCTCATTGGCGCTCACCGCCCCGCCGCGGTGATCCGCGAGCCATGCGGCAACAGTTGTTTTTGCCCAGCTGTGTTCGTCTGCTTCTGTGCTCTTGTCCAAAACGCCGATTTCCGCCATACCTGCCGCCGCTTCCTGTCGCATTGACCTGGAGCGCTCAGGCGCCCATTTGTATTTAACCTGATGCCAGGACGGCATATTGGCATGTAAGCCGTTTTGTTTCCATGTTGCGCACGCACCAACAACAAAAGAAGAGTTCGAATGTTTATCCAGACCGAAGCCACGCCGAACCCCGCGACCCTCAAGTTTCTTCCAGGCTGCGATGTCCTGCCTGAAGGGGCGATGGATTTCCCCAATGTAGAAACGGCAGCCCCCTCCCCGCTTGCGGCACGTTTGTTTGAGGTTGAAGGCGTTGGCAGTGTTTTTCTGGGCGGCGACTTTATCACGGTCACAAAATCGGATGGAGATTGGCAACATCTCAAGCCCATGCTTTTGGGCGCCATCATGGATCACTTTACCTCTGGCGCACCGGTACTGGCGCACGAGGGCGAAGGGGCTGCGACGAACGAGGAAGACTATGATGAAGGTGACGAAGAGGTCGTCGCTCAGATCAAGGACTTGCTGGATACGCGCGTCCGTCCGGCCGTGGCGCAGGATGGTGGCGACATTGTTTTTCACAGCTACCGCGAAGGCGTGGTGCGCCTTTATATGCGGGGGGCCTGTGCGGGTTGTCCATCAGCGACCATGACGCTGAAGGGCGGGATCGAAAACCTGCTCAAGCACTTCATCCCGGAAATCCAGGCTGTGGAATCGGCAGAGCCTCTATAAAGCTCACCACCAACAACAAGGCATCCCCCATGAGCCACGCCCTTTCGGACAAAGATCTCGACATCCTTTTCCGCGAAGCGCGGAGCCACAATTTCTGGACGGATGAGCCGGTCAGCACTGCGACCGTGCAAGCCGTCTATGATCTGGCGCGCTGGGGGGCGACAACTGCGAACACCTGCCCTGCCCGCTTTGTCTTTCTCAGCAGCCCCGAGGCCAAGATGCGCATCAAGCCGCACTTGATCCCCACCAATGTTGACAAAGCCATGACGGCGCCGGTCCTGGCGATCATCGCCCATGACCTTGAGTTCTATGAAAAGATCCCCCAGCTCTTTCCCCATAATCCTGAGGCCAAAAGCTGGTTTGACTGGAGCGAGGAACACGCTGAACAAACCGCTTTTCGCAACGGCTCTCTCCAGGGTGCTTATTTGATGCTGGCGGCTCGGTCGCTTGGTTTGGATTGTGGGCCCATGTCAGGTTTTGACAATGCCGGCGTGGATGCGGAGTTCTTTGGCGGGACCACATGGAAATCCAACTTCATTTGCGGGCTGGGCCATGGGGACAAGTCCAAACTATTCCCTCGCAGCCCCCGTCTTTCATTCGACGAAGCCTGCCAGCTGATTTAGAACTGCCTCCATGAAAATTCTTGCTCTCGATACAGCCCAAGGGGCGTGCTCGGTTGCCGTCTGGAAAGATGGAGAGGTCCTTGCGCGCCGGTTTGAGCGCATGCGGGTGGGTCACGCTGAGCAGCTTGTGCCCATGGCCATGGAGGCTATGGCGACAGCAGGCCTTGAGATGACCGAGCTGGACCGGTTGGCCTGCACTATCGGGCCGGGTACCTTTACCGGCACCCGTGTTGCCTTGTCCGCTGCTCGCGGCATGGCGCTGGCGCTGAAAGCTCCTCTGGTGGGGGTGACCACTTTGGAAGCCGTAGCCTGCGGTATCGCGCAAGCGCCCGATAGCGTTCGAGCCACTTGCTTTGATGCCAAGCGGGGGGAGCTTTACTGCCAGGTCTTTGGTGGTGATAGCAACGATGATGCACTGGCGGCCCTCACGGAACCTCTGGCCTTGAGTTACGAGGCAACGGCAGAGGCTGCGCAGGCCGCAGCAGCAGGCAAAACCATCCTCATAGCTGGAACAGGAGCTGCACTTCTGGCCGAAGCTTTGGCCAAAATCGGCACTATTGCAGAATGCCCCAACGTGGAACCTCATCCGGACGCAGCTTTGGTGGCCATGATCGCCTCCGGCCGACCGGCACCAGATACGGTGCCGTCGCCACTTTACCTGCGAGCCCCGGATGCAAAACTTCCGGACCCGAAATGATTGAGGTAATACCTGGTAATATTACCCATGCGGCCATCATGGCAGAGATCCATGGCGCTGCCAGTCCCGATCCCTGGCCGCTTTCGGCCTATGCGGAAAGCCTCAAGAACCCAAGTACTCATAGCCTCTTGGTGCTGGAGGAGGGCACTCCGCGAGGTTTTGTCCTGGTCCAGCAGGCCGCAGATGAGGCAGAAATCCTCATGATCGCGGTCAACCCATCATTTCAGGGGAAAAACTATGGTAAGCACTTGGTTGTTTCGATAGCGGAACAACTGGAGCAGAAGGGTGTTAAGGCGCTTTTCCTCGAAGTGGCAGAAGATAATGCCCCGGCGCGGTCGCTTTATGCCAAATGTGGTTTCGCTCAGGTTGGACGGCGCAAGGGATATTACGCGCACGCCAATGCCCGCAGGCAGCCTGTAAAGGTCGATGCGCTGTTAATGCGTCTCGATATTGTTGAGACAGACAGGTAGACTGGGTAGAATAAGTCTCACATTGACGAATCATCGCAATAAAATCTCAAATCACACGGATTTTTCCACCCCATGAGCCGCCTAGAACAAGCATGCCAAGAAAAAGGAATGCGCATGACCGAGCAGCGCCGGATTATCGCGCGCGTTCTTTCAGAAGCAGCAGACCATCCGGACGTGGAAGAGCTTTATCGCCGCTCCAGTGCGATTGATCCGAAAATCTCAATTGCCACGGTTTACCGCACCGTGCGCCTGTTCGAGGAGGCCGGCATCCTTGAGCGCCATGATTTCCGCGATGGCAGGTCCCGCTATGAAGAAGTGTCGGATGAGCATCATGATCATCTAATTGATATGCGAAGCGGCAATGTCATCGAATTCCACAGCGACGAGATCGAAGTGCTGCAGCGGAAAATAGCTCTGGATTTGGGTTTTGAGCTGGTGGATCACCGGCTGGAACTATACGGCCTTCCAATTGCTCAAAGCGGCGACCAAGATAAAGATCAAAGCTAGCGCCCCTCCACACCGGTCCCAATCGTGCTAGGCTCACGGCCTGAAGGGTGGGATTTTGGCTGATGGGACACATTCGGGCCGCGCTGATCTTTGCTGGCTTTCTGGCTGCGGTGCTGGTGACAATACCGGCGCTCGCGATCCTCAATCCCCTGTGGCGGGCAGGGGCAAAGAAGTTCCCACAGCTGTTTTTGAAGTATCACATGGCAATTGCGGGGATCAGCTTGATCCGCCACGGGCACCCCTATGCGCCAGCTAAAGGCCAGCGGGGCGCGCTTTTGGTGGCAAACCATGTCTCCTATTTCGATGCCATCGGCCTTGGGGCCTGCGCGCCCATGGCCTTTGTTGCCAAATCGGAGGTGGCCAAATGGCCGGTCATCGGCGTTCTGGCCAAGCTGGGAGGCTGCGTCTTCGTGAACCGGAACATCCGAAGCGGGGCGGGCAGGGACGCTGCGGTCATGCAGGACCGCCTGCGCAGTGGCGATAATATTGTGCTTTTCCCGGAGGGCACTTCTTCGGACGGCCTCAGGGTCCTGCCGTTCAAAAGTGCCCTTTTTGGCGCAGCAGAAGGGCCTAGCGATGAGGAAAGCGCTTCAAGCGAAGAATTCCTGATCCAGCCGGTCTCCCTGAGCTATACCCGGACTTGTGGCCTGCCTCTAGATCGCAGAACTCGGCCCTTTTTTGCCTGGTATG
>JAJFIL010000087.1 GCA_021774965.1 Alphaproteobacteria bacterium | reverse complement strand
TGTCGATGGCGCGAAACTGATCGACTTCGGCGACTCCGGGAATTTGTTTCAATTTTTCGACACGGTCCGAGGGCAGGGTGTACTGGTAGTCGATGTCGCGCCCGCCGGCGATACGGACGAACAGATCGGCTCTCAGCGTCTGGTCGATCCAGACGATCACCGTGGTGCGGAAACTGTGCACCATGATCGACATGCTGATGACCATCATGAAGACGATGGCTAAAGAAGAAACGGCCAGCGAGTTGCGCCCGACATTTTGCGAGAGGTTCATGCTCGCCAGAAGCCCTTCGCCGCCAAACAATTTTTTGCAGGAGCCGTGCAAGAGGCGACGTGCTAAAAGTAGCGCCGAAGGCGACAGCAGGGACAACCCTAGAATGAGCAGGAAGACCGATAGAAACCCGAAATAGGGAAAATTGTTGATGGCTGGTAATTGTGTACATCCGGCGGACAGAAGGATCGTTGCAAACGCCGTCAAATTGAGCTTGCGGTTGCCGTGAAATAACTTGAGATCGTAACTGCCGCGACGCATCACCAGAGTGGGCGGTGTTTTAGCGGCGTCGTAAGCCGGGATGAGCGCTGAGACGAGAGAAAGTCCTATGCCTAAAATGACGTAAGGCCACATTTTCTCCCAGTGAAAATCCACTTCCGTCACGTAGCTGGGGGCATACAGATTGTTGATGGTGAGCGTGACGGCGTCCAGAGAAAACTGGGCGAAGTGATACCCCAACCCGATTCCCAGGAACGATCCTAATGTCCCGATGATCCCGGCTTCCAGAAAAAAGATGAGGGCGACTAGAGAGGGCGTTGCCCCCAAGGCTCTGAGTGTGCCGATTTCCATACGTCTGCGGACGACAGACAGAGCGATCATGTTGTAGATCAGGTATAGAGCAACCAACAGGGCCACGAAACTCAAGGCCGTGAGATTGTATTGAAAGGCCCGGAGCATTTTTTCCACCTGTTTATTTTTTCTGTCCGGGCGGTCGATGCTGAGAAAATCTGGAAGGACGGCGGCGATTTTTGCTTTCATGCGGTCGAAATCTTTGCTTTTTAAAAACTCCACATCGATGCGGTCGAGTTTGCCCAATTTGTTCAAAGCCAGTTGCGCGGCGGCGATATCCATCATGGCGAAGTTGCCGTTCAGCGCTTTGGCGATGCCCTTATTCTCCAGCACGGCGGTGACTTTCAGTTCCCGTGGTTGGCCGTTGATCAGGAACCGAATGCTGTCGCCCGGCTGAAAGCGGGTTCCGGGGATGAATTTTTCCGGCAGGACGATGCCTTTGGGATCGAGGATGATCGGGAGCAGGCCTTTCAAGTCCGGCTCTATCGTCTTGAGGGAAAAATCGCGGATGCCGCTGTCCTGCAAAAGATCGGTTCCTAAAATTTCGACCACTTCGCCCGTGCTCGATTCCACGCCGTAGCCCTCGATCACCGGGTAGACTTTGATCGATTCTCTGAGAGCGAGGAGTTTTTTGAAATGCTGTTCATCAAAACTCATGCCTTCCGCATGGATTACCATATTAGCTTTTCCAAGCACGAGATCGACGCTTTCCTGAAAGGAAAGCATGGTTTGCGCATTGGTGAGACGGATGCTCAAGAACACGGCGACACCAATGGCCACGCCCAGAATGGTGATGCCGGTGCGAAAGGGATCGCGCAAGAGGGGGCGCAGGATGAGGGCGGTGAACAGGTCTTTGAAATAAAAAAGAAAATTCATGGGTAAGAATTTAGTATTTAGAAGATAGAATCCAGGAGAAACGAAAAAACAATCTTTCCCTGCAAGACCGGGGGTATCTTTTAGTAGCACAGGCTTTCCAGCCTGTGCCTGGCTGGGAGGTTTTATTAAGAACCTCCCCTAACCCCTCCTTGCGAAGGAGGGAAATTGATCTGAGTTTTTCCAGCGATAAAAAAGGTCTACGCTTGGGTTTTGGGTTTCTCTCTCCTTATCTTCTAGATTCTGTCTTCTCTATTCTTGTTTTTCAATTCTCCATCGCGGATTTCAAAGTGGCAATTCCCGTAGTCAGCGATTTGCGGGTTGTGCGTGACCACAACCAGAGTGGTTTGAAATTCGACCGAGACCTTTTTCATCAGTTCCAGAATTTTGACTCCGTTTTCTGAATCGAGGTTGCCAGTGGGTTCGTCCGCCAAAATGATCGCCGGTTGATGTACCAGCGCCCGGGCGATGGCCACCCGTTGCATTTCCCCGCCGGACAATTCCGCCGGGAAGGATCGCGCCCGGTTCTGAAGCCCCACATATTCCAGCAAGGTGCGTATTCGTTCATCACTGGTTCGTGAAGAGTGGCTCAGCAGTAAGGGAAGTTCGACATTTTCCCAAATTGTCAAGGTGGGCATGAGATTGAAAAACTGGAACACAAACCCGATTTCCTTGCGACGCAACTGGGTCAACTCCCGGTCGCTCATTTTAGAAATCAAACGGTCGTTGAGAAAAATTTCGCCTGCGTCCGGCGCATCCAGCCCGCCGATGCAATTGAGCAGAGTGGTCTTGCCGCCGCCGCTCGGCCCCATGACGGTGACGAAATCGCCTGCGTGCAACTCCATGTCAACGGCCTTGAGGGCGGTGACGCGGGTGCCGCCCGCCATATAATATTTACTGACCTTATTGAATTTGATAACCGGAGAAGAGCTGTCCGTCATGGAGAATGGGTACCGGGCTGAATGAGTCAAGAGTGAAGAATAGTATAAATGAGCCGAATTCTCAAATCCCGGCGTTTATTAAATTCAAGTTGACGTGTTTGTGACGATTCATGGACTCATCCGCAATACTGCCCTCGTAAAATATCTATTGAACTCATTGATACTACCGGACAAACAAGTGAAGCGAAAAGAAACTCAAAAAGAATTGGCCGAAACCCTGTGGCTGGAGATTGAGAAGGCGATTCTGCAATCTCCGGGTGTGCACCAATCCTTTAAAAGACTTCAGGCCTCAGACCCTAAAGGAAACCCTGCCGAATACAATCTGTCTCTGGATATGAAAAAACTGGGCGAATTGATTCAAAACAATGAGGAAAGCCGACAGGATTTTTCTGTGAAGACTCAATTTTTTAAATAACTCCATAACTTCTCGAAGTATTTTCTCATTTTGTTCAGCCCACCCTTAGAAAGAATTGCATTTATTTTCTACTCCTGACGCTCCCCATTGAACCTAAGGGCGCTTTATGCTATTTAATGGTTTTTCCTATCATTAAAAAGGCAACGCATGGCGATTTCCCAAAAAATCAGCGGATTCATGGAAAAATCCTCCTGGATTCGAAAAATGTTCGAAGAAGGCATCCGCCTCAAGCAGGAATTTGGAGCGGACAACGTCTTTGACCTGTCGCTCGGCAATCCTGTGGTCGAACCCCCTGAGGCATTGTGACAGGCTTTGATCACTGCGGCAA
>JAJFIL010000086.1 GCA_021774965.1 Alphaproteobacteria bacterium | reverse complement strand
CCCTTTGACACCCCGCAGTGGTCAGCCCTGAAAACCCATGCCAAGACCGTGGGCCAGCAACATATTTCAGAGCTTTTCGAGAGCGACCCCCAAAGGCTTGATTGGTCCCTGGTGCAAGGGGCGGGCTTCAGCCTGGATTTTTCCAAAAACCGCATGACCAATGAGACGTTGGGGCTTCTGGTTGACTTGGCGGAGGCACAGGGCCTCGCCAAATGGCGGTCGGAAATGGCCAATGGAAACACTGTCAACATTACTGAGGGGCGGGCCGCTCTTCATATCGCACTTCGTGGAGAATTGGACCCCGCGCCTCAAGTTAGCGGCCAGGACCTAACAACCCAAGTTGAACAAATGAACGCGCGTCTGAAAGCGTTCGTCGGCAAGGTCCATGACGGCACCTATGCCTCATCTACTGGCAAACGCTTTGAACACGTGGTCAATATCGGCATTGGCGGATCCGACTTAGGGCCGCGCCTAGCTTGCGATGCGTTAAAGCCCTATTGGAGCGGCTATCTCACGCCTCATTTCGTGGCCAATGTTGACGCGACAGAACTTCTGAATGTGTTGGAAGGACTTGATCCTGAGACCACATTATTTGTTGTGGCTTCCAAATCCTTCACCACCCAGGAGACCATGCGCAATGCTGAAAGCGCCAAGGCCTGGATTGAGGCCTCTCTACCTTCAGGAGCAGACGTCGGCCGCCATTTTGTCGGGGTAACGACAAACGATGTTGCCGCGCGAGGATTTGGCATTGCGGAAGATGCGATCTTCGGGTTCTGGGACTGGGTTGGGGGCCGCTATTCTGTTTGGTCATCCGTGGGCCTCGGCGTCATGCTGACATTAGGATGGGAGAAATGGAGTGCCTTTTTAAAGGGCGCTGCGGAAATGGATCAACATTTTCTCACCACCGCACCAGACAAGAACCTACCCATCTTGCTCGCCCTGATCGGGGTCTGGAACCACAATTTTCTGGGGCTCTCCTCCCATGCGGTGTTGCCCTATGCGCAGTCGCTGTCACTGTTCCCAAGCTACCTTCAGCAACTGGATATGGAGAGTAACGGCAAATCCACGGACGTTGAGGGCAATCCAGCAGACGGGCTGACGGGGCCCATCATTTGGGGCTCGGCGGGGACTAACGGCCAGCATGCATTCTATCAATGGCTTCATCAGGGAGCGGAGATCGCCTCGGCGGACATTATCCTTCCCCTGAAGCCAGCTCTGGATCTGGCCGATCATCATAAAATTCTTAGCTCTCACGCCATAGCACAAGCCGGGGCACTGGCCTTTGGCCGCAGCGCAGAAGCGACCCGATCCGAGCTTGCGGCAGAGGGCAGGGATAAGGCAGAAATCGAGCGCCTCTTACCTCACTGTACATTTGAGGGCAATCGCCCGGTTTCGACCTTGATGATGGATCAGCTCGATCCAAGGAGGCTGGGGGCCTTGTTGGCCCTCTATGAACACAAGGTCTTCGCGCAGGGCATAATCTGGGGTATAAATTCATTCGATCAATGGGGCGTGGAATTGGGAAAATCGCTTGCTTCTCATGTTCTCGAAGCAATGGACGTTGATGTCTCCCTCTCAGGTTTTGATGCCTCAACCGCAAAACAGATTGAAATGGCCCGCCATGTGCGTAACGCATCGCGCCCGGACGATGTGGAGGCTTGATGCGTTTCCAAAAACTCCTTCGATCCTTTAGGCGGCCGTCGGCCGCGCGCCTTCGTCGTCAGATGAGACTGTCGGATGATGTGAGGATCTATGCCATCGGCGACATCCATGGCCGAGATGACCTCTTGCGTATATTGCATGGCCGGATACAGCAGGATCTGGAGGATCGTCCGGTTTCGGAGTGTATCGTCGTCTATGTGGGGGACTATGTGGATCGGGGTGCCGGTTCCATGCAAGTCATTGAGACCTTGATCAAAGGACCGCAACTTGCTGCGGAAACTCATTATCTCAAAGGCAATCATGAAGATGCTCTGCTGACATTTCTTGATGATCCGGGCTTCTTACGGATGTGGAGAGACTATGGCGGTATGGAAACTTTGGTGAGCTACGGCGTCAAAGTTCCTGGTGACCGCGTCGGCGACGAATGGATACGGGAAGTTCATCAGCAATTCACCGCGAATTTGCCGTCCACTCATTTAGCCTTTTTGCGCGGGCTGGAGTTGTCCTACTCAAAGGATGATTTTTGTTTCGCTCACGCTGGCGTACGGCCCGGAACTCCGCTGGATCAGCAACAGGCAGCAGATCTTTTATGGATCCGCGAGCCCTTCCTGGCGTCCAAGAAGAACCACGGGAAGATTATCGTCCACGGACACACGCCTCAGGAACAGCCCGTGATCAAGAAGAACCGGCTGGGCATCGATACCGGCGCCTATATCACAGGCGTTCTTACCGCTGTTGTCATAGAAGGGACTACTTTTCGGTTTTTGCAGGCCAGAAAGCCAAAACTTCAGGTTTTGCCTAGTGCCGACGTCCCTGAGAAACTCCAAGCATAGGACGGATTGCCCCGATTGAGTGAGATCTGTGGATAAACCGGGCTTGATGCCTGATCTGCTTTGCGATTGCTGCAAACTGGTGCAAAAGTCATATGTGTGACCGCTGAGTCGTGGGATCTATCGAAGTTTGGGGTAGATTGGGGATGACCGCGGGTTTCCGGCGTGGGGAGAGAGAAATGTTCAAGAAACTTGAAAATTGGGTCCTTATGGGCTGTTTGCTGGGCGCGTCCTTGGCATTAGCGGCTTGTGGCGGCACAGCGGCCCCGATTGCCCAAGCGCCGCCTACCGGGCAGGAGCTGAACCGGGCAGCAAACCTCTCTACCGCTTATCGGCTGGGCAGCGGCGATGAGGTTCGCGTCAATGTTTTTGGGGAGGAGAACCTCTCTGGCCAATTTGAAATCGATGGGGAAGGGGGCGTCTCCCTGCCGTTGATCGGTTATGTGGAAGCTGCCGGGCTTACTCTGCGCGATTTTGAGGGTGCGGTTGAGAACGCCTTGCAGGATGGGTATCTGCGAGATCCCCAAGTCAGCGCAGAAGTCCTCAATTTTCGGCCCTATTACATTATTGGTGAGGTGGGCTCCGGCGGAGAGTTTCCCTACAGCCACGGCATGACTGTCCTCAATGCAGTGGCCATTGCCGGAGGCTATTCTTATCGCGCGGATCGCCGGAGGGTGATCATCACGCGCATTGTAAGTGGAGTTGAGACAGAACATCAGGCCGACCCGTCCGCCTCCGTATTGCCAGGAGACGTGATCCGGGTCCGCGAACGCTTTTTCTAGGTGCCGCAGCCGAGAAGAGGGTTGGTGCTGATTATTGCCGAAATTGGGAGAAACCTGCGAATTCGCGGGTTTATCCTCGGTTTGGCGTGTGTTAACCTTACTGTGTTGGGCTTGTAAGCTGCCGTCCAACCGTGGTGGTGGCTCTTTTTTGCGTATTGCAATCAGATGGTTAGAGCCTTTTGAGATCAAATATCGACCCTGCCGGTCCGGCACGGTTCCGTAGAGGGAAGAAAGCGCGTTGAAACAGGCCCCCGCCTTTGTGGTTCCAACACCGCATACCATGAAATCTATCGCTTCGAAGGCCAGCTCTTGGCTCGTCGGGGTCTCTCTCGTTCTTGCCCTAGGGCTTACGGCACTGCCAGCGGCGGCAACAGGCTTGGGCTCGGTTGATGATTTTGATCCAGCTAACGTTGAGCCCGAAGGACATGGCGCCCGCATTGGCGGATTTACGCTCTATCCCAAACTAAAACTCACCGGCGGCTTTGACGACAATGTCTTCGCAGCGGACACGATCGAAGTGGATGATACTTTCGTATCGCTTCAAGGCACTGCAATCCTGTCATCAAACTGGAGCCAGCATATGTTCCTGCTGGGGCTCAGCGCAGGCACACGGCGTTATTCAGAGCAAGACGGTCTTGATCGCGATAATCTGACCATCGATGGCAGATTTGTTCTCGACGTTCGTCGATCAACCCAGGTTTCAGCCCGAGCCCGTTATTCGCAATCAACAGAATATCCTGGCAACACGAATTTACCAGCCACGGCGAGCGAGACTGCGAATGCTTCAAGCCTTCTAGGTGAACTCCGCCTGCGCCATGATTTTGCGCAGTTCCAAGTCGTTCTTGCCGGTAGTGTCGAGGAACTGGATTTTGACGATGTGTCGCTCGTTGGCGGCGGCACCTTCGACAATGATGTTCGCGACCACCGCGAGAGCAAACTATCGGCCCGATTGTCGGTACCCATCAGCCCGACTACAGCCATATTTGCCCAAGGCACTTTTAACCGCCGTGATTATGACCAAAGCCCTCCTGCGGTCCCGATCAATCGAGATTCTGAAGGCTATGAGGTGGTTGGCGGGGTGCAGTTCGAAGTGGTCGAACAGGTACACGGCGAAGTTTTCGCGGGTTATCTGGAACAGGATTATGAAGCCCTGACCGATATCTCTGGTCCGGCTTTCGGCGCCTCCCTGGAATGGGCGATGACGCGGTTGACCTCGCTGGAGGTTTTCGGTGAACGCCAGGTTCGCGAAACAGCCGCCGTTGCCTCTCCAGGGTATCTCTATAGTGCGGTGGGCGCCAAGCTGGAGCATGAACTCCTCCGGAACCTGAACCTGAGGTTCGGCGCTGAATATTCGCAGAACGATTACGAGGGTATTGTTCGGGAAGAAGACATCCTGTCGACCTCGACGGGGGCTGCCTGGAGAGCGACCCCGAACCTCACGGTCGAGTTAGCTCATGACTGGACGCAGAGAGAGACAAATCTTGTGGGCGGAGATTACACAGCCAATCAGGTGACCCTATCTGTTAGCGGTGCCTTCTAACGGGCTGACTTAATTGGACTTTAAGAACAGGCTGAAACTTATCGGCTTGGTCCAAAAACAAATGATCAAAGGGAGGTGAGTTCGAGGGGATGTCCCCCAAGCTCACCAGGCGGCAAGAAACTTGGTAACAGCAATGAATATCCATCGGAACCTTCCTTATGCGGACGTCGCGGATCCCAATGGGCCTGATGCGCAAGGGACAACGGATAGCTCAGAAGACATCGTCGAGATTGGCGAAATTCTTCAGGCCATTCGGCGTCATTGGATTGGTGTTGTTATCATTCTGATTTTGGGACTATTGGCTGCATTCTATTGGAACAGCACTTTAACGCCGCGCTACACGGCCACTGCGACTGTCCTGATTGATCCACAGGAGACCCGCCTTATCGATAGAGAGGCGGCGCTTTCCGGCATCCCTCACGATTCAGCCTCCATCGACAGTCAGGTTGAGATTTTACGCTCCCGCGGGCTGGCCGAGCGGGCGGTAGATCGTCTTGAGCTCTTAAATGATCCTGAGTTTAATCCATCCCTTTTGCCCCGTGGGCCCGCCCTGGTGAGTTATCTGGACCCTCGGAACTGGTTCTCAGACCCTATGCCTCGTCCCACTGTCAGCAATTTCAGTAGTCGGTCACGCGATGGGGCCATTGGACGGTTTCAAAGGCGGCTTGGTATTGATCGCAGGGGGCTGACGTACGCGATCGCGATCTCCTTTACTGCGGAAAGCCCTGAAAAGGCGGCTCTCATCGCTAATGCGGTATCTGAGATTTACATCAATGATCAGTTCGAAGCGCGACTGGCAGCAGCCCGGCGCGTCAACGGCTGGATCTCAGAGCAAACCGAGACCATGCGCGAGGAAGTGCGGGTTGCGGAACAGGCGGTCGCAGATTTCGCCCGTGCCAATAATCTGCTGAACGCCGAAGGGTCTTCCCTCAATGATCAGCGGATCACGCAAATCAATCAGCAGCTGGTGGGCGCGCGGGCAGATTTCTCGCAAGTTCAGCTCACCTACAATCAAATCCGTCGTCTGGCTCAGGATGCTGATCCCGCCGCACGGGTTTCGGAAATCATCGAGTCGGACTCCATCAACCAACTGCGCCAACAACACTCTGAATTGGTCCGCCGCGAAGCAGAATATGCGGCCCGCTATGGGGAACGGCACCCAGAGCTTATCAATGTGCGTCAGGAAGTCTCTGAGCTAAGTCTTGAGATCGATCGGGAAGTCCAACGCATTATCGCTCGACTGCGAAATGATGTGGCGGTCGCACAAGCACGCGTGAGGTCCTTTGAGGCTGATTTGCAGGAGCTTGAACAAACCCAAGCCGTGAACAATGAGAGCTCAATTCAACTCCGCGAGCTCGAGCGTAATGCCGAGGTTGCCCGCACATTCTATGAGACCTATCTGGTCCGTCTTAATGAGACCGCGATCCAACAGGAATTCCAGGCCAGTGATGCCCGTGTCATTTCTCATGCCGGCATTCCCTTGGGATCAAGCTTTCCAAACACGCGGGTTAACCTGGCCCTGGGCGCAATGATCAGCCTGATCCTTGCCTTGGCCTATGTCTTTGTCATTGAGTGGATCGACCGGGGGATCCGCACTCGCGATCAAGTGGAAAGTATTCTGAAGCTTCCGCAGATCACAGCCATCCCAACTCTGACCCGCAACTCACTCTCAAAGGATGGGCAACGACTGGCGCCGGAAGAATATGTGATCTCCAAGCCTCTGTCTGCCTACGGAGAGTCTTTGAGATCACTTCGGGCGGCGCTTGATCTATCGAATATTGATAGCCCGCCAAAAATTGTGCTGGTTACATCCTCCTTGCCTAACGAAGGAAAGACCACAACAGCCTTAAGCCTTGCACGGTCCTCTGCGGCCTCCGGGGCGAAGACGTTGTTGATTGATGCTGACCTTCGTCATCCCTCGCTGCATGAGGTCTTTGATGGGCGCATTCAGCCAAACGAAGTCGGCTTGGTGAATATCCTTGCCGACGGAACGCCCATTGATCGGGTGAGCTTTAAGGATCCGCTGACGGATCTTGATATTCTTCTGGGGGGGCCGCGACCTACAATTCCTGCCGATGTATTGGGCTCAGAGAAAATGGAAGCCTTTCTGGACTATCTGCGTGATCAATATGACTTTGTTGTCATTGACTCAGCACCTGTGCTGCCAGTGATCGATAGCCGTATTCTTGCTCCGTTGGTGGATACGACCGTGTTCATCGCTCAGTGGCATCGAACGCCAAAGGATGCTGCGAAGAACGGAATTCGCCACCTTCAGGAATTTGGCGCCCGTATTGCAGGCGTCGCCTTGACGCAGGTCGATCTTGGCCGGCAAAAACAATATGGGTATGGCAGTAACTATTATTACTACAATCGCTACCGGGATTATTATCTCGACAAGTAATGATCAATTGCAGTGATTGGACAAAAGCATTGAGCCCTTCATCTGCCAAACCTCATGGGTCGCGTGCATTCTTCGCGCTGTTGATCTTTGTGGGGATCTCTTTTGGTGGCACAAGCCTCATCCTCTCAAAAGGGCTCTTGCAACATCGTGAGCAGGTGGCTCAGTTCGAGGTCATGAAAGAGACCGCTGCAGAGTGGAACTCAAATCGATCCTACTTCAGTTTTTATGCTCGCAATCAAAGTGTTGCCCGTCTTACCTCCAGAGATCTAACGCTCCTTGCCGGGTATTTCTATCTTGACCTGGTGGAGATGAATGATGCCGATCCCACGCCTAATTTCGAAGCTGCAGCCCTTGAGTTTGAACAGCAGTTGGCGGATACCCCCGGCAATGAGCTGGCTTGGGCCGGACTTGGCCTCGCGCGGGCCGGGCTAGGGGATAGTGAGGGGGCTTCAACCGCCCTCAGCAATGCTCACCTGTTGGGTCCCCAAAACAGCCGTGTGCGCTGGCCAAGGGCAGCCCTGTCAGCTCTATTGTGGCCAAACCTGGAAGAGCCTGCTCGTGGCGCGGCCTTGGATGACATTGTGTTCCTTTGGCAGATGGAGGATTACCGCCGATTGGCTGAGACCTTGCGACACCTTCCTTCTGGCGGCATCCAGCAGGTATCGGACCGTTTGCGCCAAAATGACCTGGATTATCAACGATTTGAGACCTTGGCAGCGCGAGTAACCCGCGATAATTGAGGCTACCCTCCGGTAGCCGTCATTTGCTCCAAACATCGTAAGCTGTGGTTAAACATCCCGTGCCAAGCTGCCAGTCAGGTCAAAGATTGAGCAATTGCACCATGTCTGACGAAGATATTTCAGATAAGCATTTCGAATTCGCGCATAAGGTTTTTAGCGTGGAAGGCGGCTATTTCTCCATGCTCAATCGCAAGGAGCCGGTCTTCAACGCCAAATTGGGCGAGCTAACAGCCATCATAGATTTCGACCGTTTAAGAGCTGAATTTGGCATCACGCCGGATACAGCGGACGGAAAAATGCTGAAGAGCATTCGCGAGGCCCTGATGATTGTCAAAATCATCAAACCCGGCGATAAAATTCCATCTGAACTTCTTGATGGAACCGCTTCCTGGAATTTCGATCCACGCATGCGAGAAGTCACAAAAACCCGAGTTGTAAGTTCCATTCTTGAGTGGAGCAAGACATCCGGAGGACCAGACCTTACTGTTCCTAAGACATCAAACGATGATCCTGTCGATATCGCGTTTGAACACTTGGGCCACGTGCTCAAGGTGGGCGGCAACGACCCTCGGAAGCACATTGCAGAAATGGTCGAGCGGATGAGCGATGAGCTTACCTATATCGAGGCCATCGGCGAGCGTCTGGCGCGCTTGGGGACAATCCGCAACTACGTTCGCGAGCACCTTAAGACCGCATCGCAAGATGCTGAGTTTGGCCAGGAGCTTATGCGCATAGATGATCTGATCGGCGAGCCCATCAAGGGCCTGGGCGGCAAGATCCGGGATGCCCGAACACAGTCCTTTGATGTTCTCCGCAGCTTCGGAAATTTCTCAGAACACGCTGGCTATCTGCGCGGTGTTAGAGACCAGATGCGCTGGGAGCTGATGGACTGGGACGAATTATTTGATGATTGGGCAGAAAAGACAGCAGATGGCGGCGAAGTGACGGTAGATCTTTGCCGGCGCATCTATCGCCTGTTGGCCGAGAAATATGCTCGGGGCCAGAGCTGGGGTGCCACAGGCTAGGCTACCGCAAACCCTCAAAATCCCTTGTTCTCTCGCCAATCAGTCTATACTCCAAACACGAACCACTGGGCATCGATATTGGGCACCGATTGGGATTGGATCAACGAAACTCATGCGCGTTTTCCACATTGTCAGCTCTGGCGACGCGCAATCAATTCCCCTGGAACTGGCGCTAAAATTACCCCTGCCAGAGTCTGATCTCCGGGTTGCCGTGTTCTCTGGCGATACATCGTTTGGACGGACAGATGATGAGCCCCGCGTGATCAATCTCAATGCCAGCTCGGCAAATGATTGGAGCGCGGCTCGCCGCCTACGCCAGGCAATCAATGACTATGACCCTGACATTATTCACGTCCATCACGCAGCCTCTAGTTTTTGGGGCAGTTGGGCAGGGCGCATGGGGCGACGAAACTCCCCCGACAAATCACGCCGCATCATCCTCAAAACCGAACACAATGATCGCCACCATCAGGGCCTCAAGAACGATCTTGTAAACCTAGCGACCTATCCATTGTTGGATGGTGTGATTTGTAATTCAGACGCAACCCGAGCCTCCCTTAAGCCAATTGAATGCCGCCTGATCAAAAACCGGGCATGGACCATCTATAACGGGGTGGACGTCAGCAAGGTTCAAGTTGCCAGCGCGAAAGGTCAATCTGATCGTGTAGCCTTGGGCCTTCCAGAGGGCAAATTCTGTCTTGGGGCTGTTGGCCGGTTTGTGGAGCAGAAAAACTATTCGGTGCTGCTGAAAGCTATGACCTTGGCTGTAGCAAAGGGTGCGGAGGACTTGAACCTGATTCTGATCGGGGCAGGTCCTTTGGAGACCGTGCTCCGATCAGAAGCCGATGTGCTGGGCCTCTCCGACCGGGTTATCTTCACAGGGGCTAAGTCTCGCGATGAGGTCTATCGCTATCTGGGGGCAATGGACGGGTTTGTGATGCCGTCTCTGTGGGAAGGGTTCTGCAATGCCGCAGTGGAAGCAATGGCGGCTGGGCTTCCTCTGATCGCATCAGACCTACCGGTATTGCGAGAAGTACTGGGGGATGGTGAAAGCGAGCACGGACACGATGCGCCGCTGTATTTCGACGCCACATCTCCAGATGCGATAGCCAAAGCGATTGGGCGAATATATGGTCTTGGCATTGAGCAACGAACACATGCAGGGGCCCGGAATCAGACCCGCGCCGCACGCTATGATATTGGTATCGCCGCAGATAATTACATGAAGCTGTACAAGTCTCTTATGCGCGGGGAGTGCCCAGCCCCATGAGCAAGATTGATACGATTTACATCGCTGGCTACAGCCGCTGCGGGTCGACAGCGCTTTCCATGGCACTAGATCAGCACACGGATATATTCAACGCCGGAGAACTTGCCTTCCTTGGTGCTGATTATAAGGCGGAGCACAGGGCCTGCAGTTGCGGCGAGCAATATCCGGATTGCGCCTTTTGGGGGAAGTTAGAGGGCCATCTCAAAGAACTCACACTCCCCACCCAATTTCAGAAGGCCGTGGAGGATCGCCGAGGCTTTCGGGCTCTGCTGCACAGTGGAGCGTTTGAGAACTCGGAGGCCTATGGCCGCAGAATGAAAGAGCTTTTTTCCTGGCTGCGGGAAGAAGCAAATGTGCCGGTCATCCTGGACGCCTCCAAATCAGCGCGTGCCACGGTGGGCCGTGCTCTGGCACTTCATCGCCTTGGCGGACAGCAGCTGGGCATCATCCATCTGGTGCGTGACCCTTGCGCCACCGTGCGATCCTACATCGACAATGGCAGCAATTGGGCTCTCGAGGGCCACAAGGCGGCCTTACCCCTGCCAGGATTGCGCGCCGCCGTAGGCTGGGCATGGGCCAATCGCGCCGTCGAGCGAATGGTAGTGGCGGCACCCGAAATACCCTTTGTTCGAATACGCTATGAAGACCTGATCGAAGACCCCAAAAGTCAGCTCACCCGCGTTGCAGAGAAATTTGAACTGGATATGAGACCCATTCAGGCAGCCATTGCGGACCACACGCCCCTAGACGGCGGGCATTCTGTGGGCGGTAATCGAACCCGTTTTGCGGCGCGTCCCTTTGAGATGAAGGCTCCCGATCCAAGTCCAAGCCTGCCACCGCATCACATGGCCGTCCTTCGGCTGATGGCGGGTGATTTGATGCGCAAATATGGCTATTCGCCCTAGGTCTTGAGCGCGACCAGTTCTTCCACCAAAGCGTTAATTTGGGCGACCATATGCTGGCTTTCCCAAGCTTCCAGATTACGGTCGGCTGATCGCTTGCCCATCTCAACGCGCGCGGTCTCATCTTCCATGAGTCCAAGAAAGTGGGGCACCATGGCCTGCAGATCATCTACAGGCACAAGAAAACCGTTCGAGCCATGCTGGATCAATATCTCCAGGCCAGGCAGGGCGGTCGCCACGACTGGCCTGCCGCCTGCAACATATTGGATGACCGAGCGGGGCAGGCCCTCTCTCTCAGAGGCAAGCATGCAAATATCGCTTAAGGTGATTAATGCTTCTGGATCATCACGATAGCCGAGCAGTTTGATCTTATCAGTGAGGTTTAAATTCTTGATATAGGCCCGAACTGCCGGGGTTTCGCTACCTGTCCCTGCGAGCAATAGGACTGCATTCGGTTGTTGTCTGAGCACTGCCCCAAACACAGAAATGAACTCCTGGTGCCGCTTCCGAGGCTCAAATGCGGCCAACATTAAGACCACCAGAGGCTTGCTCTCAAAGCCGCCGAGTATTTCAGCCGCATCTTCCGGGAGCTGGGCGGTCTTGAACTTGGCAAGGTCCATACCGCTATAGATCACGCGATGTATCTTACCATGACCAATGCCGGCGCTGAGGCAGGCTTGTTCCATGGCGGGGCTCACATGGATGAAGGCATCGGTGGTAAATCCGGTCAGTTTCTCCAGGACCCAATAGATAAGCCGTTTCAGGGGCCCGACATTCAAAAAAGCCAGAATATGTGTAGTGTGAACCACGTGCGGAACGCCGGCCCATTTGGCCGCGAGACGCCCGAGAATTCCCGCTTTGCTCTGATGGGTGTGCACAAGATCTACCGTGAGTGTCCTGAACAGCTGGCGGAGAGCGCCAAGGGCCTTGAGGTCGCATAAGGGGCTGATGGGGTGGACCAGATCCGGTATTTCGACTATTTCCACGCCGCCGTCCAGCGTAGCCAGCATTTCCTTGTCCGCGCCCTTACCGCACACAAGCAAGACGCGATGCCCCATTTGGGCTTGATGATTGATGGTGAGGGCTGTATTTTCCTCCGCACCGGCCCGTTCAAATCGTGTGATGGCATGAACGATGGTCAGAGGGCGGGCTGGTGTGGCGATCTCGCCGGGCGTCATTGATGAGAAGCGGTAGCGAGCTCGAGGGCTTTGTCCGCTTTCATTTGTTGCTGCATCCAGACCCAGGCCGTTGCGATAATATGATCAAGATCTGCAGAGCGGTGAGGATTGAACCCGATTACTGAGCGGGCACGATCTGAATTGGCAACAAGCCTTGGCGGGTCACCGGCACGCCGTTCAATGTCTGCTGCGGGCACTGGCCGTCCGGTGACACGTTCAACAGAATGAAGCACTTCCCGAACAGAGAAGCCCTTTTCCGATCCCAGATTCAGGGCCGTGCGCGGGCGACCATCAAGAAGATAGTTCAGCGCCTGGACGTGCGCTTCGGCAAGGTCGGCGACGTGGATGTAATCCCGAACCGCCGTGCCATCCGGGGTGGGGTAGTCTGTTCCAAAAACCTGCAGCGGAGGCCTGGCGCCTGCCGCAGCTTCCAGTGCAAGGGGGATAAGGTGGGTTTCCGGATTATGGGATTCGCCGATTTCCCCGTCAGGATCAGCGCCGGCTGCATTGAAATAGCGTAACGAGACAGATCTTAGCCCAGTAGCGCTTTCAGCCTCCATCAACATTTGTTCGACCAATAGTTTGGTGCGTCCATAAGGATTGATGGGATCCTTGATGGCCGTCTCAGAGATGGGAACCTGATTGGGCTCTCCATAAACCGCGCAGGTGCTGGAGAAGACCAAAGGCAAATTACCGCCAGCTTGCAGCGCCTTGATCAAGGATCGGCTGCCGCCCACATTATTGCGATAATAGAGCGGCGGGTTTTCAACAGATTCGCCTACATAAGCGAAGGCGGCAAAGTGCATGGCAGCCCGAGGCTTGTATTTCTCCACGATGGCCTGAAGGTGCTCTTCATCGCCAACATCTGCCACTTCGAGAGGGCCCCATTTGACCGCTTCCTTGAAGCCCCGTGACAGATTATCGATCGTGACCGGTTCGAACCCGGCTTGAGAAAGCGCTTTGCAGGCATGGCTGCCGATATAACCAGCACCGCCAGTGACAAGAACGCGTGGGGGGTTAGACATTTAACGAATGGTCCTAACGGGATTGATCTATCTAGCGCCAACTTTGCGGGCAACAACAAGAATTGTACGTATAAGGATGGTGACATCCAGCCACATGGTCCAGTTCCGGACGTACCAGCTATTCATGCGAATACGGTCCTGGTAGGGAAGATGGTTACGCCCGCTTACTTGCCAAAGGCCAGTAATGCCAGGTCGCACAGCCATGTATGTCCCTATTTCTTCATTGCAGTATGTTTGCACTTCATCGGGAAGAATAGGACGAGGGCCAACAAGGCTCATCTCGCCCTTAAGTACATTGAGCAGTTGAGGTAACTCATCAAGACTACGCGAACGAATATAACGTCCAACTTTCGTTCTCCGCGGATCGTTTTCCAGTTTGAAACCAGATTGCCATTCGTTCTGAAAATTCTTGTCCGCTGCAAGCATCTTCTCCAGACGGGCCTCTGCGTCGACAACCATTGACCTGAACTTCCAGGCTAGGAAAACCTCACCATTCCGGCCAATACGTTTGGATCCATAAAAAATTGGCTTTCCATCTTCAAAAAAGATAGCGAGCGCCGTCAGCAGGAGCACGGGCGAGCCAATAATTATGAGAAACAACGCTGCAAGAAAATCAAACGAGCGCTTGATCGTGGCGGAGAAGGGTCGGCTCAAATTGTCCCTGGGAACCAGCATTAAGACGTCATGACTGAAGAACTGCTGTGGCTCCAGTGTAGAAATTGCGACCCATTTCAAGGGGGGAATAATTGCAAAAGGAACGCCAGATCGGGTAAACTCCGCTGCGATCTCCTGTGTTGAGATAACATCGTCAGGCGAAGGAGCGAGAACGAAAAAATGCCCAGGCCATTGACTGCAGGTTTGCTGCGACCAAGTTTGGATATCGTCTTGCTCGACAATATTCCCTCGAGAGACGGTCTCAACCACGCTGTAGCCAAGGTGTCGTTCTGCAGCCAAAGCTCTTGCTGCGTTCGCAACCCATTCGCCGGAGCCTAAGACTACGGTCGGAACCCGCCACGTACCAGCAGCCATTAGACCACGTTTGATGAATACGCGGCCAAAACCAACAAAAAATGCTGCGAAGATCCAGGTCTGGGTCAGCCATAATCGGGAAAAATCATGTTTGACCGCATACTGAATAAACCCATCAATTACGGCGAGCATCGCAATAGCAACAGCAATTTCTTGCAGCTCTTTCCACATCGGCAGGCGCGAGCGATAATGATTCTTGTGAGCTACCCAAAACATGAAACCGATACCAAGGCCTGAGAAAACCAACAGGCGATCAGGTAAACCAGCCATGAAACTATAGAAATATGGGCGGCCCAGAAGGGTTTCAGATACGAACCAGGAGGTGCCCGCGGCAGCCGCAAGAGCGAGGGCCAGGGCGATAACGTCGCCAATCATCAAGTAGGCACCATTAGTCAAACTCACCCAGGCTGCGCGGGCTCGCCGAACAGGTGGTACTGAGATGAAATGGTCCATTCTACCCCCAAATTACACGCGGGCCTTGGCTGTTAGGCCAAACTCCAGCGCACTTATTGCAACGCCCGGGCGTTCGTCGCTCCATCAACGAGCGCCCACTGTTTAGAAAAAAGAGCTAGCAGAGCCGCTAACCGTGCCCTTGTTGTAGCGCAATCGATTCGCCCTAACAATGTGATCTTGTACCATTTTTGGGGCTTTTGGTCGCGCAACGCGCACTAATAACAGAGTCTGTTCGTCTATTGGTTTACGAAACCCTACCAAGGCTCCGCAGCACCCTTTTTTATCCACAGGCTGGGGATACTATGTATCGAGATTTCACCGTCCGAGGAGGCGTGAAAAGCCCTCATTCTTCGATATGAGCCCAACGAAATTGAGGAATGTTGTTTGAGGTAATGGGGATATCCACAGTTTCCCGCCTGGCCCAGGTCAAAACCTGATGATGCAGAGGAATGTAGGCGACATCCTCCAGGGCAATATCCCAGACCTGCCGAATCAGTCTGTTGCGCTCCTCAACATCCAACTCTGAGGCGATTTGGGGTGCCAGAGCATCCAGATCGGCGTTGGAATAGCCTCCGGCGTTCCATGATCCCTCAGAAATGAGGAGATAATCGATAACATCACCGCTATCGATCGTGGTCGGGGTCCAGCCGAGCAGATAGAAATCGGTCTCCCGTTCTTCCAGCTTTGGAAAGTGGAGCGATTTGGGTTGGGCATCCAGGTTCACAGTGATTCCAATCCGGCTCAACATGGCGACCGTCGCCTGGCAGATGGATTCGTCATTCACATAGCGATTGTTGGGACAATCAAGGGTCACAGAAAAACCATCGCCATAGCCTGCCTCCACCATTAGCGCCAAGGCTGCTTCCTGATCCTGGGGCAGGCGGGTGTCCAGTTCAGCCGCATACCCGTTGATGCCGGGCGCGATGATCATTCCGGCAGGCTGAGCCCGCCCGCGCATGATGCGGCTCTGGATCGCCTCAATTTGAAGCGCCTGATAAATCGCGCGCCGGACACGCACATCGGCAAATGGATTACGCCCTCTGATGTTTGAGGAGCTTAACTCTGGAGCCCATTGGTTCAGACCAAAAAAAATTGTGCGGATCTGGGCGACCTCGCTCAAGCCAAGACCAGACGCGCTTTCGATACGGCGCAAGTCCTGCAGGGGTGGATCAATGAGAAGATCAAGCTCTCCCGACAAAAGGGCTGCAACTCGGGTTGCGTCATTGCCGATGGGTGTGAAGACAATGCGATCAACGTTGTGAGCGTCTTCCGCCTCAAGACCCCACCAATTTGGGTTGCGGACCATCACCGTTCGAATATCTGGCTCCCGCAGCTCCAGTACAAAAGGGCCGGTTCCATTGGTGTTTCGCACCGCATAGTTTTCCTCGCCGGCAGAGAAATCTTGAACGGCGGTTACTTCATGTTCCTCAGCCCAGGCCTTGGACATGATCAGGATACTGCTTAATTGATCCGGCAAAAGGGGTACGGCAGCGGCTGTTTCGATGTGAAGGGTGAAATCATCCACTGCGGTGATCTCAGTTATGTCCACCACGAACTGAAGATAATTTGAAGCGGGATGCTGAGCGCGCCTGATGGAGAAGATGGCATCTTGCGCAGTAAAGGGCGATCCATTGTGAAAGCTCACACCTTCGCGAAGTTGAAACTCCCAAAGAGTTGGCTCAAGAGCCTCCCACGAAATCGCCAGGCCGGGTTCTATGGTGAGATCAGCGCCGCGCCCCACGAGAGCTTCATAGACCTGAAGGTTGTGGGTGAATGTCGGGCCTTCATTTTGGGCATGAGGGTCAAAAGTCAGTGCGTCCCCTTGGGAGGACCAGCGCAAGATGTTCTCGGCATGTGCTGGCATTGCTGCCAGGACCATAGCCAAGCCAGCCCAAATGATGTTCTTAATCTTCACTGTACAAATCCCTCCACAAATTCATGGCCGCCACCGCATAGCCTAACCGATAGCAGCCATCGAACAAGCCTATCTTGGTGACGCCTTATGACGTTATTGAGAGGCTAAATTGACTGAAATGCTTTTGCCGACGCAGGCCCCAAGAATGCCGCAATAAACCACCATGACCGCCGTGGATTGGGCGGGGTGATCGATTAAACTGTGCCCCCCCAGATAGAGGCTGGACATCAAGAGCACAAATACATGGGTTCGATCTGCAGAACCAACCTTCAAGCCCAACAGGTTCAACCAGATGAGCAGCGCAAATCCTATCGCAGCGGCTGGCAAACCGAAGGTCAAAATAGTCTCCAGATAGTCATTGTGTGCATGGGCGGGGGTAGGGCCCGGTGTGACTTGATAGGGAGATATGGCATCGGCATAGCTGCCCATACCAGTTCCAACGATCCAGTTTTCCTCGATAGCGGACAGAGTGCCCTGGTAAATCTCCCCGCGACCTCGATCATCCATTCCAACGCGCGCGAACTTGGCGCTAACTCCAACTGAAATCCCTACAACTACAATTGCGGCAATAAGGACGGGGGCAAGTACCCTCAGGGGCAATCCATTACCGGCGACTGAGCCCCTCGTATGATAGAAAAACCAGACGCCTGTTCCAGCAACAACTGATGCAATAAGTGCAAGACCAGCCCCGCGAGACTCCGTCAAAGAGAACGCCAATGCGATAAACAAGAGACCAAAAACCTCCAAGAATCGTGTCCATTTCGGGGGGCTATCCGTGGCACTAGATCCCTTGACGAATGCAAGCTGCGCCATCCCCAAAACCACACCCAGCGCAAGAAGCGCCGCAAACTCATTCTTGGTTCCCAAAGGCCCGCGAAGCCGTGCCCCTTCATTGACAAAATCACTTCCAAGCGGGGCCCAATATAAACTGAGGCTTACTAACGCCGTAACTACGATGGAGAAATAGATTGCTCTGAGTGTTTTGGAAAGACCTCTGGTCACTGCCGAAATAAACCCAATGGCAAAGAACAAAAAACTAAAAAGAAGCGACAGGAGACTTAAGAATGTCCCAGTAAAATCCGAAGAAATACGAGTGAATGGGTGAGTCCCCAGTGCCTCAGATCTTTGCGTCCACGATGGGCTTATCAAAAACTCCAGCCCCAGGAACTCGAGCGGTAAAGTCTGAAACAAACCCCAAAACATCAGAATGCACACTAAAAGTATTGGCCCAAGCAAGGAGCGGAGTAAGCCATTCTGAACTGGTTCTGCCAATTTTGCATTGCTGGCGAATTGCCATATCACCCATCCCAAGATCATGATGCCGATAAGCATCTGAACCAGCCGGAATAGTGGCGCTTCGGTCCAAATAACCAGGATTGAGGCAACACCGCTCACGAAGGATACCCACACCGTTCCATTACTGGTCCGGTTTCATTTTTGGGGGGTACATCAATATCGGATAGGCCTTCAAACATCTCCTCAGTGGAGCCAGTCCAGTGGCACAAATTCTTATCAAGAATCCGGCGTAGTAGTAAATAGCACAGATTTGGCCCCATTTGACATCGGGATCCAAAACCTGCTTGTGCGAAGGTCATCTTTTGGTGAATAAAAGGCGATCTCTTCGACGACTCCAGACTGACGGATTGGTGGAGCTTACCCACCGTATTGTTTATGACACGATCTGCGATCGATACAAATGCCCTTTTGCTAGCTGTTTTGGCAGCGAGCATAACACTTGGTATCGAGTGGTATGTAGCGGGAGTGGTGATTCGACCCTTCGACTTCCTGCTTCTGCTTGGTCTGGTGACCATTCTTGGCCCATCTATTATACGCGGACGTATCCCGCGACTTTACCTCAATGAAATTGTACTGCTGTTTTTTCTCGTCCAGATCATATCCTTTATGAATGCTGCTTTGCTCACCAGCCCTGGGCGCGGGTTTGTTAATGCACTCCAAGCATTTGAACTCCTGGCAGCCTATTATCTCTTCACCACAACTCTCCGAACTCCAAAATCGCTCGTCAAGTTTTTCGATTATTTCCTTTTCGTCTTGTGGCTTGTTGCTATCTATGCCGCGCTCTATCACTTTAGCCAAGGCGATTATGTTAGATTCAAAAATTTGGATGAGCCCAAATTGACATTTGGAATTCTTGTTTTGCTAACTGCCTTGAAGCTACTTCTGACTCCTCACCTTCGCACCTACCTATTTCCCATCTTGTTGGTGGTTTCCATCGGCCTCCTGCTGGCATCGGGGGAACGAAAGGGTTGGGCAGCGCTTCTAATTGCCAGTTCAGGACTCATTGTCTTCAGTATCCCACTGGCCTTTGGACGCATAGATACCCGCTTTTTAAAGAGAGTGTTCCTTGTCCCGATAATCCTAATTGTTCCTTCAGTACTGCTGTTACAAGTACCCTATGTTCAGAAACAGATCGGAGCCAGCACAACATTTGCGGCGGCCATCGTATCCGAGGCTCCGAGCGGCGAAGTTCGGCAGGTAACTTTGAGCAATGAAGCCCGGTTGTTCTTTATTGATCGCGCATATGAGATGATAAGAGAGCATCCGATAACCGGTGTGGGAACTGAAAGATTTGCAGAAGAGATTCTCGGCTGGCGGCCATACGTTCGACATAACCTTACCGGGGTGCACAATGAGTATCTTCGAATTGCAGCCGAAAACGGAATTCCGGCTTTACTGCTCTTCGCAACCATGTGGGTTTTGATTATTCTTCGCGGCATTCAACTTGGGCGCTTGTCACTGCGACCTGGTGGCGATCCATTTTTGGGGTACGCTGCCCTTGGTTTTGCAATTTATGTGACAACGCTTGTAGCACTTCTCAAGGCAGGGCTGGTACCTGACTTTCTTACACTACTCGCAATCAGTGTTTTGAATGTTCAATTGATTTTCGCCAAGCGACCCACTGCTCAGGGGACCACCAACCGCAGTCTGCGCCATGCCTGACCGGACATTTTTCCAGCGAGTTGAGACCCCCCAATGAGTTTTAGAACCCGTGTTGTCAGCAGCATTATGTGGACCCTTGCGGGTGGTGGCGCACAGATTCTCCTCAAACTGATTGTCGTGGCTGTGCTTGCGCGGCTCCTTAGTCCGGATGAATTCGGTGTTGTCGCCGGAGCCATGCTGGTAATTTATATTCTTGAACTTGTTGGGTCCCTGGGCGTAGGTCTCAGCATTGTTCAGCGCAAAAGCTTGAACCCGGAACACATTGTCATGGCACACGCCATCGCGCTTGGATCTTCAGTTATCCTTGCAGTGGGTCTTTTTGTTTTTGCCGATTCCATTGCTCGTCTGTGGGGACTTGACGAAATCGCAGCCGTGCTTCCTGTCATGGGAGTGATGCTGATTATCCGGGGCCTGGGATTGCCGCCCAAATTTCGATTGGAGCGGGAGCTTGAGTTTCGATTGGTCGCCCTGGCGCAAGTCGCGGCATATACGGTCGGTTTTGGGTTCGTTGGTCTTTTCATGGCCATAAATGGATTCGGCTTGTGGGCTTTGGTCGTAGCCATGCTTGTAGAGGCTACCGTGCACACACTTATCTGCCTTTTCCTTCGGATGCCCCCGCGAGCAGGTCCATTGAAACTTCAAAACTTCATGGACCTTACGCGATTTGGTGTTAGTGCTAGCGGTGCTTATGTTCTTTCCCAACTATCACTCAAAATCGATGAGTACATCATCTCTCTTTCCGGGAACACCTACCTTTTAGGCATCTACACGCGCGCCAAGACAACGGGGTTCATGCCCATCAACCGAATTACAGCGGCAGCGTCCTCGGTTCTGTTTGCCGCTTTCTCGACCATTCAGGATGAGAAGACCAGGGTAGGGCGTGGCCTCAGGCGAACGCTGGTTTTTTACTCTATGATCATTATGCCGGGGGTTGCGGTGTTGGCAATCTTGGGTCCGGAGGTCATCCGGGTATTACTTGGGCCCCAATGGACCGCAGCGATTGTTCCTTTTCAAATACTGGCCTGCGCTTTGTTTCTCCGTGGTCTGACGCGATTTTCCAATGTGGTCATAAATTCTTTTGGTCGCAGCGGAATTCTTGTAGTCCAACAAGCCATTTTCGCGATCATAATGCTGATCAGTTGCCTGATTGGATCTGCCTATGGTCTTGAGGGGATTGCATTTGGCGTATTGGCCGCGACCCTGCTGCAAACCGGTCTGACTTTTATGATTAGCTTGCGGCTTATTGGCTGGCGCATCTCACCCTTCATTTTTCCCGTCGCACAGGCCGTGGTGGTTGGGAGCATTTGTTTCCTGGCCGGAACAGGCACCGTGATCGCTGCCCGGTATTTTGATCTATCCTCCATTCTGGTGATTGGAGCTGCAGGATTTGGCCTCGGGATTGGCGGACTAATCGTCTTGCTCCTTTGTCCCATGCGGCTTATCGGAAGTGATGGGATTTGGATTTTCGATGTGATCGGAAAGACTGCTCTGTCCAAACTGCCAATTTTAAAACCCATTGGAGAGCCTTTGCTACACCGGTTCGATACCGACCCCTCTGATATCAAGACCTAAGGAACAAGTATCTGTGAGAGTAGAAGAAGCCCAAGAGATTGGCTGTATCCTGGAAAGCTTACCCAACGATGCCCTGACACCGGTGTTGAACCTTGGGTCCGGCTCTGGAAAATTCCGGAAGCTGCAACAACCTCATATAGATCAGTTCATGTTCGCACCCCTTGCGGCACGCGACATTCAGTGCATTCACGCAGACATCCGGCTTGAGGAAGGCATCGACCTTGTCGGTGATCTATCGACGTCAGAGTTTCAAAATGAGCTGCGGTCGCTTGAGCCTGGATGTGTTCTCCTCAATAATTTTCTGGAGCACGTGACCGAGCCCTTGATGATAACAAAGGCCATCGAGGAGTTTCTGCCTTCTGGCGGCATGGCCGTGGTTTCCGTGCCCCGGAGTTACCCTTATCACCTGGACCCTATCGATACCGGCTTCCGCCCAAGTCCAGAGGAGATTGCCGCACTGTTCCCCAATTGCGATTTGGTTGAGGGAAGAGTAATCGACAGTACCCGCTATATCGATAGGCTGGCTGAGATGCCCCGTAATGAACTCACCGGCTTTCTTCTGAAATCCTTCATACGATTTTTCACACCGTTCTATAAGTTCGAGGCGTGGAAAACTCGGTTTCACAGATTTCTGTGGCTCTTGCGCCCCTATCAAGTATCCATCGCGGTCCTCCGCAAACGCTAGTGCAAAAGCGGGTGTTGATTGAAGGCACGATGACCGCCATACATTGGGTTATCTGAGGAAGGGACTGAACGCTCACCATGAGCCACCGCATCGTCATGCTCACCAGCCAGTATCTGCCGGAAGTTTTCGGCGGGGCGGAACAGCAGTGTCAGCGCCTTTCCTTGGCTCTGGTGGCGCTTGGCCACAAGGTGACTATTCTTACCAGCTGCACGGATCCATCTCTGGCAGGAGAGAGAAGGGAAGGGCCGCTGACGGTTGTCCGCCTGCTCGTAAAAGATCCGCCGCAGATGATGGGCCGGAGGATGCTCTCATCTATCAAATGGGCGCGTGCGACTTTCCGATGGCTGAAGGATCATCAAAACGACTTCGACCTCATCCATTGCCACCAGGCCAAGTTCAACGCCTGGGTCGGCACCCATGCTGCAAAGGCCCTTGGCAAGCCATCGCTGGTCAAGGTTGCCAACGCCGGAGACCGCATGGACCTTCTGCGTCTATCCAAGAAGAAATTCCTCTATGGCCGCCAGCTTGCCCGCTCGATCATGGGAAAGGTTTCAAGGTTTGTGGTCATCAGCACCGACATGCAACGGGACCTTGCTGCCTTCGGAGTGTCGGGGGACAACATCTGCTACATCCCCAATGGTATTAATCCGCCTACAGAGGTTTTGGAGCAAGCGAGCACTCTGCACCGGCAGGGCCATACAGATTTCGGCTTACCTGTGGATGCACTGGTATTCCTCTTCGCCGGACGGCTGGAGCGTCAGAAGAACGTGGCAACCCTAATTGAGGCCTTTGGGCAAATGGCTCATTACCACCCAGAGGCGCTGTTGCTAATCGTTGGGGCAGGGGGGGAAGATAGCGAGCTTAAAGCTCAAGCGGCGGCGAGCATCCCCGAAGACCAGATACGCTTTTTGGGGCGCATTGAGAATATGTGGCCGCTTTATGCCGCGGCGGATTGTTTTGTGCTGCCTGCCCTGGCTGAAGGGCTCTCCAATGCCCTCCTTGAAGCCCAAGCCAGCGCCCTGCCGGTGATCGCAACCGCCGTCAGCGGGACCCGCGATTTCGTAAAACATGGCAAAAGCGGGTTTTTGTTTGAACCCCGTGATGTGAGCGGCCTTGCCCATCATCTCAAGACCATGGCGAGCATGCTGGATGCTGAGCGGAAAGATATGGGAAGGCTGGGCCAGCAAGGCGTTCTTGAACACGCTGCCATGGAGATGGTTGCGAAGCGCTATGAGGCGCTTTATGCAGAACTCCTCAATCCCGCTTCCTCAACCCAGAAGGCAGTTTAGCCCCGCCCATGGCCCCCGATTATTCCATCGTCATCATTTGCTACAATCAGGAAAGCTATATCGCAGATGCGGTGCGAAGCGTCTTGGCCCAAACGGCCATCGACTGGATAAAGGAGATTGTGCTGGTGGATGACGGCTCCACCGATGGCTCTTTTCTGGTCATGAAGTATTTAGCGGAAGAACATCCCAAGGTCATCGCTCTTACTCAGGAAAACAGCGGCGGCTGTGCTGCCCCTCGAAACACAGGCATTCCTCATTGCACGGGGCGCTATATCGGCTTTCTGGATGGCGATGATTTGTGGCTCCCGGACAAAGTGGAAACAGAGCTTCAGGCCATTGAAGCCCACCCCGAAGCTGGTCTCTTGTTTGGCGACTTTATCGAGTTCGATGGTGAGACCGGAGCCAAGCGGGACGTGCATGTCAATCACTATGAGGTTGGCCAGGTCGATATGCTGGAGAAATTCTTCGTCTATGGCGGCCCCATTCCGCCATCGGGTGCTGTGGTGCGGCGGGACGTATTCGACAAGGTCGGCCTGTTCGATCCCGGTGTGAAATTCAATGAGGATTCCGAGTTCTGGCTCCGGGTGGCCGCCGAGTTCCCCATTCAGCACATCCCACGCCCCTTGATGGAAAAACGCGCCTGGCTCGGCTCCTTGGGTTCTGGCACCTACAAGCTGGAGAACATCGCCTGCCTGGAAGAGATTTCCCGGCGCATGCTGGCCAAGTATCCTGCCCTCAAAGCCGTGGAAAAACAGCGCCAGGCCCGCATCGATCTTGCGACCGGCACGCATTGGCTGGATATGGGCGAAAAGGCCAAGGCCAGAGCTGCGCTCCGAAAGGCCGTTCGCAGGGACCCGTCGCGAACGAAGGCCTGGGCCTATCTGATAGTTTCTCTCCTACCGGGCCCACCACAGATATATCTGAGCCGATTGCGAGAGGCAAAGACATCTGCGCGCGGCGTTATGCGCAAAGGGACGGAGTAGGGCGCCATGTCAGATGCAAATCGCCTTCCCGACTTTCTTGTCATCGGAGCTGAAAAAGCTGGCACCACCTGGCTGCATACTCAGCTCCGCAGCCACGAAGAACTTTTCGTGCCAGAGACGAAGGAAATCCATTTCTTCAACAAGTGGGATTCACGCCTGCACTTGCGCGATAACTATACTGAGCACGATATTGATTGGTATGCGGATATATTCAAGAGCGCCGGACCATCCCAGAAGATTGGTGAAGTAACCCCGCTTTACCTATCCGACGCAAAAGCTCCCCAGCGCATCGCCCACACACTGCCGCGCGCCAAGTTCATTGCCATTCTGAGAGACCCGGCAACCAGGGCCTATTCCCACTATTGGATGGCCAAACGCCGCGGTCACGAGACGCGCAGTTTTGAGGATGTCATTTCAGAGGAAAACCCCGCCATCATGGGGCGGGGACTTTATGGAACCCAGCTCGCTCATTGGCTGAAATCCGTGGACCGGGAGGCACTGCTGGTTCTGATTTATGAGGAGGTCTTTGCGGAACCTGCCGCTGCCCTTCAGACTATTGCGAAGTTCCTGGACATTGATGCCGCCGGTTTCGGAGCGGCCGATCGAACGGCTGTCCATAAAGCCCGGCGCTTTCGCCTGCCATGGCTTCAGGATAGGGCCATCAGGTTTGCCCGCTATATCCGGGAGCGACCGGCGTTAACGCCTTTGGCAAACCTTCTAAAACGATCCGGCGTCTATGGAGCATTTCGTAAGATGAACGAGGCCGAAGAGGACTATCCGCCCATGAGCGATGGTGATCGTCAAGCTCTGGATACCTTTTATGCGGACGACATATCTCGGCTGACGGAAATCACGGGGCTCGATCTCACAATTTGGCAGAAAAACCCCCAATCAGAAGGCATTGAGGCGGATTAAGCCTGCCCCTGCGTCTTCTGCCCGAATCTATCCCAATCGGGTCAAATCGAGATCAATCATGGCGCGATTATTGCTCCAAACACCTCGAAACAACTGGATATGTTCGGTCCTGACACGCTATTAGAGGCGGTAAGTCAATAACCAAGGGCCCAGACATGAGACGAGGAACCCCCACCATGTCCGCACCCTTGCGTCCCGTAATCCTTTCCGGCGGCTCTGGCACCCGCCTGTGGCCCACCTCACGGGCTTCCATGCCCAAGCAGCTTCTGCCTCTGGTGTCCCAGCGGACCATGCTGCAGGAAACTGCGCTGCGGTTCTCGGATGCAGACCCTGATTGCCTCGATCCCATCGTGATTTGCAACGAAGCTCATCGATTCCTTATTGCTTCGCAGCTTCAGGAAGTGGGCATGACCCCTTGCGCTACGGTGCTTGAACCTCTGGGTCGGAACACAGCCCCGGCAGCGGCCATTGCCTCCATCCTCAGCCTTGCAGGCGGGGAAGACGAGATTTTGCTGATCCTTCCTGCCGACCACCACATTGAGGATGTACCGGCCTTCATGACCGCCGTTTGGGAAGGCGTCGAGATGGCCAAGCAGGGTAAGATCGTAACCTTCGGGATCCGCCCCGATAAGGCCGAGACCGGGTACGGCTATATCCAGGCTGGCAAGCCCATTGACCCACGGGAGCAGTTCTTTGAGGTCGACCGCTTTATTGAGAAGCCCGATCAGGCCACCGCAGAGCGGCTTATCGAGGACACACGCTATTTGTGGAACAGCGGCATTGTGATGTTCGCACCGTCAACATTCATGGCGGAACTTGAAGAGTTCGCCCCGGAAATTCCAGAGGCCTGCAGTGCTTCCATTGTCGACGCCATTGAAGAAACTGACTTCTTCCGTCTCAAACGAGATGTATTCGCCACTTGTCCTTCTGCCTCCATCGACCATGCGGTGCTGGAGCATTCAGACAAAGTCGTGGTGATCCCTGTGGACATGGGCTGGAGCGATGTGGGCTCCTGGTCTGCGCTCTGGGAGATCGCGGAGAAAGACAGCCAAGGCAACGCCACAACGGGCGACGTGATGATTGAAGACAGTGAGAACTGCCTCTTGCGTTCAGACGGCAAGCTAATCTCTGCCATCGGGCTCACAGATCTGGTTTTGATTGAAACAGATGACGCCATTCTCGCGGCCCACAAATCCCGAGTTCAGGACGTAAAAGGCATGGTCGAGCGCCTGCGTAAGACCGAGCGCAAGGAAGGCGAACATCACCGCAAGGTCCATCGTCCATGGGGCTGGTATGATTGCCTGCAAAGCGGGCCAGGCTTTCAGGTGAAAATGATCAATGTGGAACCGGGCGAAAGCTTGTCCCTGCAGTATCATCATCACCGGTCCGAAAACTGGATCGTGGTGGAAGGCGAGGCAGAGGTTACCGTGGGCAATCAGCTCCGCACCCTGGGGCCCAATGATTCCATTGCTATCCCTGCTGGCACCCGCCATCGCCTAGAGAATCTAGGTCGGCGCGCCCTAAAGCTGATCGAGGTCCAAAGCGGTGCCTATCTCGGCGAAGATGACATTGTTCGGCTTGAAGACGTGTACGACCGCGTTTAGGATCTAAATTGTCCCATCTGTGAGCCTTGACCAAAGGTTTCGTAATGCATTCCAGCTAACCTCCGCCCATGTCTTGTGGGAAGTTATCCGGGGGAAAAGCCCATGTTTCGTATCGCACTGG
>JAJFIL010000085.1 GCA_021774965.1 Alphaproteobacteria bacterium | reverse complement strand
AAGCGTTAACTCTGAAAACAGCAAACGTTTGCTGGGTCAAAAGGATATTGACGGGGCCTTGGTGGGTTCTGCAAGCCTGAATATCGAATCGTTTACAGCCATTATCAATTCCGCCAATTAACCCCAAAATGGGAGGGTTTTACTGCTAATGCAGACAGTCATTACTGTTTTTCATGTTATTGGAGCGTTGGTTTTAATTATTGCCATACTTTTGCAAGCTGGAAAAGGAGCGGCTATGGGGTCAGGGTTGGGAGGCGGAAGCAGCCAGACGATGTTTGGCAGTAGCGGCGCTGGGAACTTTTTGACCAAGTTGACGACGGGCGTCGCTATTTTGTTTATGGTGACCTCGTTAACGCTGGCAATACTTTCAACAAAAAAAGATTCCCGATCGATCATGCAGGGTGTTGAAGAACCCGTTAAGAGCCAGAAAACGCCCGTTGAACCTCCTCCTTCCAAATAGAACGAATTGTTTTTTTAAGTGCCGATGTGGTGGAACTGGTAGACACGTGCGCTTGAGGGGCGTATGGAGCGATCCGTGGGAGTTCGAATCTCCCCATCGGCATTCTTTTCTTTTGTTGTTTTCTTAGATTCTATCTCATCAATTTTATTTCATCTTTTACGGTGAATTGAATCTAGGTCTAATCTTTTTGGTGCCCACCTTTAAGCCGGAAAGTCGTAAAGAACATGTTTAAGAAAAACACAAAATCCGAAAAAGAAGTGCCGCTTGAAAGTTCCGCAACTAAGGAATTTAATGAGCGAATTTCCCGACTGCTCCTTGCTTGTATCGAGGGAATTTGTAAGCTGATATCTAAAAAAGAAGATACTCTTTGTGGGAATTTGGAGAGTCTGGGAGGTGTTGTTAGAAAAGTGACACGCCCCAAACCCGTTGCCGGTCTTGCGAAAGATATTGAAGACTTTTTCTCTCGTCAACATTTAGAAATCAGTTTTTTGGAAACAAAAAACGATACGGTCAAGCAGATTGTTCTCGATCTCACAGACACTATCCAGGAAATCACCTCAACGACCGGAGATTTTGACCATAAGATGGAATTGAGTATTGAAAAAATTCAAGCCGCAGGGAATATTGATGATATTTTGGCGCTTAAGGATGGGATCATTAGCGAAATCGAAAAAGTGAAGGTCAGCTCCCAGTCCATAAGAAAAGAGTTGAATGAGTATCGGAGGACCACCCAATCGTTATCATCTAAACTGGAGCAAACGGAGGCCAAAGCTCTTGTGGACGCTCTCACCAACGTGCTGAATAGAAATGCCTATAATATGAAAATCAGCCAAATGGTCCGTGAGTTCTCCAGAGGGAACGCACCTTTTTGCTTGCTGGTGATTGATATTGACCATTTTAAAAAGTTTAATGATCAATATGGGCATAAGGCGGGTGACCGGGTTTTAAGATCCGTTGCCGCATCGATTCAAGAGAGTCTTCGTGCTTCTGATCTGGTGTTTCGGTATGGGGGAGAGGAGTTTGTCGTCCTTTTAGCCGGGACCCAGGCGGAGAATGTTACCAAACTGGCGGAAAAGGTTCGCAACGAAGTGGAAAAAGATTATTTCATAGATAAAGAAAAAAAAATGAAGGTCACAGTCAGCATTGGTGTTGCTTGCATCCAGCCAGGCGACACCGAACTCTCTCTGTTTGAAAGAGCCGATAAGGCTTTATATGAGGCTAAGCGAAAAGGTAGGAATGTGGTGGTAGTTGCGGAATAAGGGTTTCTGAAGATTTTTCTCTACCCGATGTATTTTATTTTTCCTTTACGGGCAGGCTGATTATTTAGCGGGCATCTCTAAAAATTAGCTATTTAAAGGAAATCGAATATTGCGCAAGGATTTTTTAAGTCAGTGGCACGGGCTTTCCAGCCCGTCCCACTAAAACAAAGTCGCCTCTTTGAATGGACGACCGGGTGCATTCCTTCAATTTTGGAGATGCCCTGGTTTTAAAGTTTGCAAGATCCATAACTAAGTACAATCAATTTTTATTCGGTGCAGGGAATCAGGCGCCGTTCTCCCATGCACATCACGACCCTAGAAGATTTATTCCTCAATCCAGGTTTCCTTTTCGTATTCTGTGCGCTCCTGATGACGATCTGCAATGTCATGGTGGGGGTCAGCATGCTCCCAGAGGATATGCGAAAGAAGCGGTACAATCTTCACCGATACGTATTTTATTCCGTTCTTATTTGTTATTTGTGCTTTCTTGGGTGGAACCACTTTTATCAAGATAGTCACAGCCTGATAAATTATCTTGTATTTATTTACTTTGCTCTGATCATTCCCCTCAGCAGAAAAGCCAATGTGACCGCCCACGCAATTATTTCGTCGGTGGGGCTGGTACTGCTTACCCTCGTAGGCGTTCTCCACATGGGATGACGTAAGACCCCGCTGATCCTGTTTTATCTGCCGCCTGAGGCCGTATCTTCAAGGTATCCTTAACGTTGCCTCTGATGGGATAAGTATGCTCTAATATCCCGATATTTCCTCTCATTTCACTAAAGAAGATTGCAAGTTTATGGATGAATTTGACATTGCCATTCTGGGGGCAGGCATTTCTGGCATTTCCGCCGCGAAACGAGCGGCGGAGTTGAATGCTAAAGTCTGTTTGATCGAAAGTCACACCCTGGGCGGCAGGTGTTTTCATAAAGGCCTCTACCCTTGCCGATACATGATGAATCAACTGGAGAACAGCGGGTTCGCCATACGGCGCCAAGGTTTAAAAGGGGAAGAAGTTGAGAAAAACACAGACGATGCTTCCGGGCTATTTGAAAAAACGAGAAAGTTTTCTCAGTCGGTTGCCGGGAAGTGGGAAGCGACCCTTAAAGAAAAAGGAGTTCATATCGAGACCGGGGAGGGCTTCCTGGTCGGGGCCAATGAGATTCGGATTCAGAGCGCTGATGAAGAGAAAATAATTAAAGCGCAAAAAATTATTCTCGCTACCGGCTCCAAAGTTGAAGCCCCGGCAACAATCCCATTTGATGAAGAAAGGATCATTTCCGCTGATGATGTATTTGATGTTGGAAAAGTGCCTGAAAGTGTTTTGATTCTAGGCGGTGACGGCGGCGGGTGTGAACTGGCCACTCTCTATAATAAATTGGGCAGTAAAACCTTTTTGTGCGATGAAGCTCCGCGCCTGCTTCCAGAACAAGATCCGAATATCATGGAAGCGATGGAAGGCGAGATGAAAAGGCAAAAAATCAAACTGCTTCTCAATAAAAAAGTAATTTCAATTTTCAAAGATACCGATTCCATCGATATTTCTCTTGATGGCGGAGTGAAGTTTTCGGTGCAAACTATTGTTTTAAATGCTAATAGAAAATATTTATCTAAAGAGTTAGACGCTGAGAAACTGGGATTGCGTTTAGGAGAAAAAGGGCAGATTCTTGTTGATGAGACACAGGAAACCACATTAAATGGGGTGTATGCCGTCGGTAGCGCTACCGGGAGAAAAGGATTTCACGGTCTATCGGAAGAGGAAGGGAAAATTGCGGCGGAAAATGCTCTGGGGAAAAAATCACGCCTCAACACAGACTGGATTCCTCGAATCGTCTACACCAACCTTGAAATTGCAACTGTGGGTTGCTATGCTGACACCGCCCATCATCACGGATTCAGGGCGGTCGAAGGGAGATGTAATGACGATCAGTTGGATCATTCCCTGATCCGTACCGCTTCTACAGGGTTTATCAAAATTGTGGCGGACAAATCTTCAAAAAATGTCATTGGCGGACAAATCGTATCGACGCATGCGTCGGAAACTATTTCTTTGATACTATTAGCAATAAAGAAAGGCTTGACGGTAAATTCCCTAGCAAATTTGTCGTGTGGAGTTTCCACTCAGTTGTTAGGGGTTCGGGAAGCGGCAAGAGCTTGTGTTGAAGCCTTGCGAAGATGAAAAACGAAGGGATAAGCCGATTTAACATCTTGTCTTGACTCGATTTTTCAATTATGTTAAAAACCAACTCTTTGATTGAATTTAGCTAGCGCCTAAACCCCAAATTTTATAATTCATCCACTTGAATCATTAGGTTTTATTATGGCTGAAACCACCGAAGTACAAAAAACTAAACCTGATACGGAAAAAGCCAAAGGAAAGAAAGACAAGAAAGAAAGTGTTGTTGATAATCTCTACTCCCGCCGGGACTTTTTCTCCCTGGCTGGCTGGGCCAGTTTTTTAAGCGCCTTGGGTTTATCATCAGCTTATTTTCTGCGGTTGCTTTTCCCCAGGGTGTTATTTGAACCGTCTCCCATATTTAAGGCAGGTTTGCCCAGTGATTACACGGTGGGCGAAGTGAGCACAAAATGGGTTAAAGACCAACGGGTATGGATCGTTCGCGATCAGGAGGGGATCTACGTTATTTTTGCCCTTTGCACCCACTTGGGATGTACGCCAAGATGGCTCAAAACAGAGAGTAAATATAAATGCCCTTGTCACGGAAGTGGATTTACAAAAATCGGGATCAATTTTGAAGGACCGGCTCCCCGAGCATTGGAGCGTTTGAAAATTTCCCTGGGTCCGGATGGCCAGATTGAAATTGACAAGAGCAAAAAGTTTCTTTTCGAAAAAGACGAGTGGGGTAAACCCGACGCCAAGTTGAGAGTTTGATTTTTTTTCAAAATACACGTTGATCTTGAGTTTTAGCTTGAGTTCATTGCTTTTTTTTTATGGAGGGGTAAGGTTTTGGCAACAAAACAACCTGAAATTCCAAATATCGCCGAAATAATGGGTAAGATCAAAAGCGGTAAGATTTTCGGCGAGATAGCTAAATCAATTACAGAATCCCAGATTTGGACCTCAACGTTTCGGCATGGATATGCAGATACGCCGAGAAACAGGGTTCTGCAAATTGCCAGTAACATCTGGTTGCATCTGCATCCTGTCAAGATTCACCGACATGCGCTACGCATCAAGTTTACCTGGTGCATGGGGGGAATTACATTTCTTCTGTTCTTGTCAACGGTCGTCACGGGCGTGATCCTGATGTTCTATTACCGTCCTGTGGGTGAGTATGCCTATTTCGATATGAAATACCTGCAGTATGACGTGCCCTTTGGGATGTTAATGCGGAATATGCATCGCTGGGCGGCTCATGCGATGGTGATTACCGTCTGGTTGCATATGTTCCGGGTTTTTCTGACGGGTTCCTATAAGCCGCCTCGGGAATTCAACTGGGTCATTGGCGTCTTTCTAGTTACTTTTACCCTGTTGTTGAGTTTTACCGGATACCTGCTTCCCTGGGATCAATTAGCAATGTGGGCGGTAACCGTAGGGACCAATATGGCTCGCGCAACACCGTTTCTTGGGCATGAGGGGCCGTTTCAGGAGTTTGTTTTTGGAGTCAGCCCGCGTTACGACGCCCGTTCGGTTCTCATTGGAGGCAGCATTGTTGGTCCTCCAGCGCTTCTGAGGTTTTATGTATTGCATTGTATATTTATCCCTCTGGTTGCTGGCGCTTTGATGATCGTTCATTTCTGGCGAATAAGAAAAGACGGTGGCATATCAGGTCCCCTGTAATTTTCCAGTATGCAATTTTGAGTTAATGGGAAAGGATTCATTCTATGGCTGAGCCAGCCAGGAAAAAAATAGAGGCGGTTGCCGAAAAGGTCCATGTTTGGCCTTATCTGGTGCGGATAGAGTTTTTGTGCGCCATCATCACGATTCTGCTGTTAGCGGTATGGTCCATAACGATTGACGCCCCACTGGAGGAAGCCGCCAACCCGACCAAAACACCCAACCCCTCCAA
>JAJFIL010000084.1 GCA_021774965.1 Alphaproteobacteria bacterium | reverse complement strand
CAGGTAACAGGCTTTGGGAAGGGAATGATCCTGCAAATCCGGCGGAGTGGAACCGAGTCCCGTCTCCACCCAAAAATAAAGGTCCGGGTCCCATCCTTGCGGGAGTTCGCTAAGCATTTGGGACAACGGGGCGGACACTTCACAGGGAATGTCCTGCGGAGTGACTTTCCATTTCAGGGCTTCAAGATTCCATTGCCGAATAATTTCATTGGTGATCATCGCTCCGGCTGTGACCACGTTATGATTTTTTCTGAGCGCACGCTCCATATAATGTGCCGTGGTCACAGGGTAAGACACATAATTCATCAAGATATTTTTACGTGGCTTCTCATGGAACCTCTCGGGCGATCCGTCCAAAGAAACTCCTGTCTCTTCCAGAAAATCGACAATGCTTTCCTGAATCGCTTCCGTCCACGATTTTATGAACGCCGCCTGCCCAAATTTCAGTTCAATCGTTTTACGGGCTTCCACACCCATCGCTTTGGCTTTCTCAGGGTCCATCAACAATTCCGCCACACGCGATCGCAAATAGTGAATGTCGTCCGAGATATAACCGTTGACTCCATTTTCAACAGGAGAGGTTCGGTTTGAAGTCGATATCACCGGCATTCCCGTAGCCATCGCTTCCTACATAGCGAGGTTGTATCCGTCTTCATAACCTTCCACCGTCGTGTTCAGATAGAGCCGGGAAGTGCGGTAGTGATCTTTCAAATCCTGAAATCCTGCGGAAAGCCGGGCCTCAGGAATCGAAGGGTTCATTCCCAGAGTGACGGCTGGTAACCCTGCGATGATCTTTTCGCTTGCCGTGAAGCCCAGCATCAGGTCTCTTTCCTTCAGCAGGTTGCCCACTCTCAGAATGCGGGAATTCTCTCCCGTATAGGTGTCATACTCGTCAACATCGATTCCCGGCGGAATCACCCTGCCTTCTAAACCCCAATCACTTTTTTTGCTTTCCGAAATGAATACCTTTTTTACCGGCTCTACAAAAGGCTGGATTTTCGATAGATAATCATCCCGCCCTATCTTGCCGTTTCCCAGATCGATTTCCGTGGTCAAGCGGTTGTGAAATACCAAAATTTTAGGTAAGGTGTAATCCCTGATTTCTATCAGGTCCTTAACATTATGAGCAATCACCAGATCGACAGCATTCTGGTTGAGTTGATCCAATGCTTCCTCAAGCGATACCAGGCTCGCATTCTTGGGAAGAGGACGCATGTTCTGGTCCCAGTGTCTGGATTTTCCAGAAGCAACTTCCGGCTCGACCACCAGGAATTCGTGTCCGATTTTTGTGAGCAGGCAAAGGTAAGGCTCATGCCAGTTAAAGGTCAGGATTTTAAGATTCATGGGGGGAAAAGATTCTCCTGTAAAGAGTTACCGTTTTTATCTTTTCGGTATTTTAACAGAATCCCTTTATCCCTAATTATGGGATTTTCGGGAATTTAAAAATATTCAAAAACCCTTGAATTTTTGTAACTTTTCTTTCAAATTACCATCGAAATAAGACCCCATACATTTTTAACATTCAAGAGCCTCAATTCAACAATGTTATACGACCCCAATTCAAAACGCATTCAAGGCCGTCAAAAGCTGGCCGAATATAGAAAAGCCCTTCAGGACAAGCAAAAATGGGAGGGTGAAATGCCCATGGGCGAAGGGGAACTGAACCGGGATGGCAACCCAAAAGTCCCTCCAGGGCAAAGAGTGACGGAAAATTGGCCGGTTCTGGATTTAGGAGTTCAACCGGAACTTGACGAAATCACCTGGAATCTGACCGTTTCCGGGCTGGTAAAAAACGTCAAAACGTTTTCCTGGGACGAGTTCATGGCGCTTCCGCAGGTCGAAGATGTGTCCGATTTCCACTGTGTGACTTCGTGGAGCCGAATGGACAACCGTTGGCAGGGAGTGCGATTCCGGGACATCGTCAACCATTGCGAACTGCTCCCAGGGGCCAAATACGTCTATATAAAGGCTTACGATACCTATTCCACCAATCTGCCACTGGAAGAAGCCATGAAGGAAGACGTTCTCCTCGTTCATAACTGGGAAGGACACCCGATCACCCGCGACCACGGCGGCCCGGTCCGCATGATCACCCCTCAGCTTTATGCCTGGAAGGGCGCCAAATGGATCGGGGAGATCGTCATTCGGGATTACGACGAGAAGGGCTTCTGGGAAAAACGCGGTTATTCAAACAACGCAGAACCCTGGTTGAACGACCGCTACTCTTAATAGAAAATAACTCTTTATATATCAAATAGTTAACTATGCCATGCACTTCATTGAACCCGAAAAACTTGTTTCTCAATTGTTACGTACGCTTGACCCCGCCTTAACCCGGATTTTTTATCCTGTATCCCATATTTGATGAATCATTTCATCCACAATTTGGATAAGGGATCGTTAATGAAATTTTCTAATACTCAAATTCGGTTGCCAATCATCACCCTGATCTTTGCGTGCGCGGCATTCCTTGCTTTCCCGGTCACAGCAGGAATTGCGAAAGAGGTGCGAACTGAGTCTGGCAAGGTTATTTCTTATCCGGGTAAAAAAATTGCTCCTATTACTGACAAAGAAATTCAAGAAAAAATAGTGAGCGTGATCACCCATTACAAAACCGGTCTCAGGGAAAAGCGAAAAGATCAAATTTCCCGGCACATCCTTGAGCAAAGCAAAAAGTATGGCTACGATCCATTATTTTTGACCGCCCTCATCATCACCGAAAGTTCCTTCAACCATCGGGCCAAGTCCAAAGTTGGCGCTTTGGGTTTAATGCAGATCCGCCCCAAAACAGGCAAAGCCCTGGCTTCGGAAAAGAACATGCGCTGGCGGGGAAAACGCACGCTGTATCATCCGGAAAAAAATATCGCTCTCGGATCGTATTATCTGAATAAATTGATCAAGCGGTTTGGCAAAATGCACACGGCTCTGGAAGCCTACAATCACGGCCCCACGCGCATCGCCCGTTATCTGAGGAAGGGGAAACACCCGAAAGATTATTCAGGGAAAGTATTTGCGGTCTACAATAAAATTCGTATGGCCAAAGCAGATTTATAACCATCATCTCAATCCCCTTTCAGTAAGATGCACTATCTAGGTGTATGTGTAAATTGGATTAAAGGGCATCTCAAAAAATTCAACTTGGACTATAAGCCAATCCTTATGAGGAGGCGTTGGCGATTGCAAAAGCCAGAAAATATCCATTTTTAAAGGTCGCGGATTCAACATGTAAGTGCAACAGGTAATAAAGTTTACTTTTTGAAGAATATATCATTCTAAAGGTAAATATCCATTCATGGCTTATTGAAATGCCTTGTTCTTTAAACAAGCGGCCAGAGATTTACTGCGAGCTTCGCCTTGTTTGACCAGGAGTTCTGCCAGCGCCCAAGCAGACAACAGATACGAGATTCGAATTTATTGGAACGACGTGTCATGGACTACATCTGGGCCTGGACCCGTCGGTAGCCACGAAAACTTCGATTATAC
>JAJFIL010000083.1 GCA_021774965.1 Alphaproteobacteria bacterium | reverse complement strand
GGTGTCTGCGCTACTTCCAGTGTCCTCGCCATTTGAGGCATCAGCTGCACCCTCAACTTCAGCTTCGGCAGCACCTCCATTGGTAACAACCTCAGCTTCAGCTGGTGCTTCTTCGACCTCTGCTACAGCTTCAACAGCAGGCCCCGCCTCTGGTTCAGCCTTGACCTCTGGTGCGGATGCTTCGGTGGGGGCTGAGCCAGCTTCTAATAGGGTTTTGACTAGGTGCATGACCTCGCCATAGTTCACCTTGCCGGTGCCCAGGATGGGGATTTCATCTGTATAGAGAACTTGTCTGGGAACGGCGAGGTCTACTACCCCGTGGTTCTTGGCAAAGGAGACAAGATCAGCTCGATTGGCTTCTTTGCACTCAGATAGAAGAATAATCTGCTCCCCTTTGCGCTTGTCGGGAATGGAGACGGCGGCGTGCATGTGTTCTTCCCAGATTGACGTGGCGCAGTTTTCCACCACGGCAAGGGAGACCATCTCGCCGCCCACTTTGGCAAAGCGTTTGACCCGCCCCCGGATGGAGATAAAGCCTTCGTCATCCACCGTGACGATATCGCCGGTGTCGTGCCAGCCACCATCGGGCGCCTGGATCACGCCGGGATTGTCCGTTGTGAGGTAGCCCAACATGACATTCGGGCCGTTGATGTGTAGCTTGCCGCCTTCGTCAATGCCGGGGACATCTTCGAGTTTGTAATCCATACCCGCCATGAGCACGCCGACTGTGCCGGGGCGGTTACCTTCCAGGTGATTGGCCGCAGCAACCGGGGCTGCTTCTGTGGCGCCATAACCTTCGAGAAGCTCGATGGCGTATTTCTTCCGCACCAGTTGACGGGTTTCATCTTTCACCCGTTCTGCGCCGCAAACGGCAATGCGAATGGAATCCAGATCGCCCTCGCGGCCCGCACGGGCGTATTGGGACATAAACGTATCTGTGGCCAGAAGGATGGTGGATCTTGTTTTCCGAACCCGGTGCACGATTTCTTTTGTCTGCAGAGGGGAGGGGTGCATCACCGCCGTAAGTCCGATCAGCAGCGGCATCAGCGAGCCCACCGTCAAGCCAAAACAGTGGAACGTGGGCAGCGGATTAAAGACCGAGTCTCCCTCGTAAAGATCAATATGATCGCGCACTTGTTCGATGTTGGCGACGATATTGGCATGAGAAAGCACCACCCCTTTGGGGTCACCTTCCGTGCCTGAGGTATAGAGAATAACGGCAGGCGTATCAGGATGTGGGTGAGCCATGAAGGCCCCCGGTATGAACGGGCCCAGGCCCCCTGCGATCTTGTCCCCAAGAGACATGCTCTCGCGCAGATCCTCCAGATAGACCACATTGGCGTGGCTTTCGAGTTCCTTGATCAGGTCTTCATAGCCGCCCAGGTCCACAAACTTGCGCGCGGTCAAAATGGTAGAGATTTCCGACATGGTGCAGGCAGCTTTGAGCGCTCGTGCCCCTGCGGTAAAATTCAGCATGGCCGGAACACGGCCATAAGCAGTGACGCCGAAATAGGTGATGATCGCGCCTGCGCCGGTGGGCAGCAGGATACCGACATTTTCACCGCGCTTGGTGAATTTCTTGAACGCATGTCCTAGGGCAAGTGCCCCTTGGGTGATCCGGTTGTAGGAGAATTTGACACCATCGCCGTCGATCAGAATATTGGTCTTGCCGCCCCGTCTGCGGCGTGCCTTCAGGAAAGCAGAAAAGACCGATTGCCGGGTTCGGCGCACATCAAAGGGCATGTGAAGCGAGCGCCCCAATTCAGCCTCTGTTGGTCCTGCCCTTAATGGCAAATCTACTGCCTGTGACGCGTCCGACATGGTGTTCTCCCACCCAATCATTTCCTGCCCGAGATTTTCAAAGGTCGTTACTCGTGCCTCTGTGGCTTGAGAGTAGACCTAAGGGGCCATTCCAGCAAATTGACATTGAGTCAGTGTTAAATGAACTGTGCCCTGCCAACTCGCACCTGATAGCAAAGAGACCTATGATGGCAGGAAAGTGGCGATTCCTACGCAAAAATGAGGATTTCTGGTGCCCATGCTTGACCTTTTGGCGGACCCCAATACCTGGCTCAGTCTGGCGACACTTTCCTTTCTGGAGATCGTGCTGGGCATCGATAATCTCATTTTTATCTCGATTATGGCCTCGCGCCTGCCGGAGCATCAGCAAGCGAAAGCTCGATTGTTCGGTTTGCTGTTGGCTCTGGTAACACGGCTGCTCCTTTTGGCCTCGGTAGTATGGATCGTGCGCCTGACGGAGCCGTTCTTCAGCGTGGGTGACTTAGCCCTTTCCTGGCGCGATATTATCCTGATCGTGGGCGGCATGTTCTTGCTGGGCAAGGCGACTCTGGAAATCCATGAGGCCGTGGAAGGTGAAGAGCATGTGCCGAACCCTGCGGCAGACGCGGCAGGCACGTTTGCTCTGATCATTGCGCAGATCGTGGCTCTGGACGTGATCTTCTCTCTCGACAGTGTGTTGACCGCAGTGGGCCTTACCGATCAGTTCCCCATCATGGCAGCGGCGATCATCCTTGCGATCATGGTGATGATCTTTTTGGCAGCTCCCTTGTCCAAATTTGTAGAGCGCCATCCTACCGTGAAGATGCTGGCTTTGAGCTTCCTCTTGTTGATTGGCATGGCGCTAACTGCAGACGGCCTGCACGTGCATATTCCGCGCGGGTATCTTTATTTCTCAATTGCCTTTGCGGTGATGGTGGAAGTTTTAAATCTCACCGCGCGTTGGAACCAAAATCGTCGTCGTGAGAACAATCAACGCAAAGCTTGATATTGAGAACAATCGGAGCCATCTTCTTGGCGATATGGCAAATCTAATTGACAATACATCGGGTAAAGATGCCCGTGCCGCCACGGACGCGAAAGCGGCCCAAGCCGATAGGGCACAACGCCACCCGGAGAAACAGAAAAATCCGGATAGCCCCATCCTGCGTAAGCCCAAATGGATTCGCGTGAAAGCGCCGGTCTCCAAGGGCTATCAGGAAACTGCGGCCATTATGAAGTCCAACAAGCTCAACACCGTGTGTGAAGAGGCGGGCTGCCCCAACATTGGTGAGTGCTGGGAAAAGAAGCACGCCACCATGATGATCATGGGGGACACCTGCACCCGGGCTTGTGCGTTCTGCAATGTGCGCACCGGCATGCCGAACCCTCTTGACCCCGATGAGCCCAAGAACGTCGGCACATCGGTGGCGCAACTGGGGCTCAATCACGTAGTCATTACCTCGGTAGATCGCGATGATCTCAGCGACGGCGGTGCACAGCATATGGCCGATGTGATCGCGGCGACGCGGCGGCTTTCTCCTGGCACCACCATCGAGGTTCTGACCCCCGATTTCCTGCGCAAGGAAAATGCAGAAGATATCGTCATCGATGCCAAGCCGGACGTGTTCAATCACAATCTGGAAACCGTTCCGCGGCTCTATCTCTCTATTCGCCCCGGTGCGCGCTATTTCAATTCGCTCAAACTGCTGGACCATGTGAAAGACCGTGATCCTTCCATGTTCACCAAGTCAGGCCTTATGGTGGGGCTTGGGGAGGCCAAAGAAGAGATCATGCAGGTGATGGATGATCTGCGCGCAGCCCGCGTTGATTTCCTCACCATCGGGCAATATTTGCAGCCCACGCGCAAACATGCAGCGGTAGATCGGTTTGTCACCCCGGAAGAATTCAAGTCCCTTGAGCGCATCGCGTATGCCAAGGGCTTTTTGATGGTGGCATCCACGCCGCTCACCCGCAGCTCGTACCACGCTGGCGATGATTTTGAGAAGCTGCGCGCCGCGCGCACAAAAGGCCTTTCGGCCTCGTGAAGAAACACCGCGAGAAAAAAACCGTCCGCTACAGCGCGGAGCAGATGTTTGATCTCGTCACGGACATTGAAAAGTACCCTGAGTTTATTCCCTGGTGCGAAAACCTACACATCACCAAACGCTGGGAAGAAGATGGTGTTGCCTATATGGAGGCGGCCATGACGGTCTCCTTCAAGGTTCATCGTGAGACGGTGCATACGCGCGTTACCATGAAACGTGATCCTCTTGAGGTGGTGGTGGATTATCTCGATGGCCCGTTCCGGCACCTGCACAATGTCTGGAAATTCGAAGATCGGGAGCGCGGCGGCTCTTTCATAGATTTCTATATCGAGTTTGAGTTCCGCTCCCGCGTGCTCCAGTCCGCCATGAGCGTGGTCTTCAGCGAAGCCGTGCGCCGCATGGTCAGCGCCTTCGATATGCGTGCCTATCGGATCTATGGGCGCGGGTAGGGGGCTTGATTGCCGACGGAGAGCTGACGTGAAATCTCTCTCCCCCGTCATTCCTTGGCTTGAGCCACTACTGTCCGGTTTAAATCCAAACGACCCATGAACATCCCGGTGCCTGCGGCATCCCCCCCCCCCTCCCTAACCCTCCCCCACGCTGGGGGCAGGGAATGAAG
>JAJFIL010000082.1 GCA_021774965.1 Alphaproteobacteria bacterium | reverse complement strand
TGGGTGTCGCTCTTTATCCACGCGATGGAGAAAACAGCACCACGCTTTTAAAGCACGCAGACGATGCCCTGTATCTTGCCAAAAAACAAGGAAGGAACTGTTATCAATTTTTCAATCCCCAGCAAATGGGTGTGGGTGAATGAGAAGATGTTTTTTGAGGGGCTGTTAATTTGCATAGTTTCGATTTAATCATGATAACTTAAAGTTTCAGGAAACCACCGATATTGAATAAAGTTATCTTAAGTCAGGACTTGACCCCTTTCTCTTTCCTTTCCTCTTTTTTTGATCTTTTTTCCTTCACCGCCAGAGTCATATTTATAAGGTAGGAATTTTCACAGTTTCTGTGTCGTCTATTTCAAGGGGCGTCAGCCTTTCCTCAATCGAAGCTTTCGATCCAAGAATGACACAAGCCGCAAGATCACCTGTCAGATTGACGGTGGTGCGGCTCATGTCGAGTATTCGGTCCACTCCCAGAATGAGGACCAAACCCTCAGTAGGGATACCAAAATCGCCGGCGATATTTCCTAGAATGACCAATCCCACGCCGGGAGTACCTGGAGAGCCTATGGACGAGGCCACGAGGGTGATGACGATCAAAGAAAGCTCACCCACTGAAAACTGCACGCCGGACATCTGAGCCAGAAAAATAATGGCGACCGCCTGATAAAGAGCGGTCCCGGCCATATTGACAGTCGCTCCCAATGGAACCACGAGGCTTGCGATATTCTCTGGCACTTTCAGCTTTTCGACAGCGGTTTTGATGGTCAAAGGCATCACCGCCGCCGAGCTGGAAGTGGAAAAAGCCAGGAGTTGAGCCTCACCAATTTTGGAAGAAAATTTCAGGGGATTCATCTTTCCAAATACAAGTACCAATATTAAATATGTAATCAGCAACAGTAAAAGTCCTAGAAGAACCGTGAGAACATACACTCCCATGCCAATGAGAGTCTCAAGGCCGACTTTGGAGACCAACTGCGCCATGAGTCCAAAAACAGCCCAGGGCGCCAAAAACATAGCCCATTGCACCACGGTCATACAAACTTCGAGCAGGGATTCCATTAAATTTAAAAAAGGAGCCACTCTTTCTTTCTTCGCTGTTGTGCAGGCGACTCCTATAAGAATGGCAAAAATCACAATTCCAAGCATTTCACCCTGGGCGAGTGAAGCTAAAGGACGTTGAGGAATGAACCCGGCGATCAGTTCTGGAACATTGTATTGAACCGATGGTTTGTCTGCGGGTGAACTCAATGGAAGTTCAGAAGCAGTTTTACTGGAAGAAAGATCAATATAAGATCCGGGTTCAATTAAGAGTCCAAGGGAAATTCCAAGGCCCGCCGCGATTGCAGTGGTTGTCACCACGAACAAAGTGAATTTGATGCCAATGGTTTTTAACTGCTCCCCACCAGTTGATTTGCTGAGACCGCTCACGATCGAGGCGAGAACCAGAATACTGACCACCATGCCGATCAATCCAAGAAACAGTTTCCCCGGCAGGGCCAACCAGTCACTGATCAGGCTCGCGATTTGCGGAGAAACAATGCCAAGGTCCGGCCCAAGAACAGCGCCCGCCAGAATGCCCGCGACCAAGCCAATAATGACTTGTAGCCACAAGCGGTTGCGGACCAAAGTGTCCAGGCGGTCGGACAGGCTTTTTAGAAATTGCGAGGCCTGATCCAGGGAAAATAAACCTGGTTTTTGTTCAGCCGAGAGCTGGGAATAGTTCAGCATATGAATTTCAATTTTTGCTTCAAAACTGGAAGATGATCTTTATGTTCCCAGCTTTTCATTCAGAAGGCAACCTGATATCAAGGGGGCGGAGATATGCATCTGAGCGATCAACCATCTATCGTCCCGGCGTTCAAAAACAGCAGAACAGCGTAAATAAATATTGAGTGGTCCACCTTGGGCAGGAAATTCAATTTTAAGTCCCGCAGAGAACCATGCCACATTTCCAGATTCCGAGAAAACAGGATCCTCGTATTCTAAAAACTTCATTTTCCCAAGTTGACCTTCCGATTCCTTCCAATTGGTCTTGAGACTTTCAGGCCCAAGGTAAATTTCTCCGGCACCTGTTCCAATTACCCGGAGGTCAGAATCGGGCACATAATTTTCAATCAAGTCATCCCATCTTTTATCCGACCAACACTTCCAAACCTGGTCCAGGGTCGAAAGGATGGAAGATTTAGTTTCAGCACTTGCTTTCAAACTTTCATTTCTCCGGGAAATTAAAACAAGTCATATTTATATTAAACGACCATACCATCAAGTGTTGAGAGTGGCAATACCGTACGATTTTGTTGTTGGACTACAAAGATTAGTAACTGATAAATCGAAGATAGTTAAAGCAGATATCTGTTTTCCTAGAGTTAAATTCAATCACATCGCCAGCAAAAATTTGATAAAGTGGTGCTTAATGTCTTTTGGGATATTAGTACTGATTTAAAAATCAAAGGGTACTCAGGGTAATGTCTAGGATTCAATCCGTAAATATCGCTATTCCGGGGAAAGTGACCGCTGCCGGAAATAAAAAAATATTCTCTGGAATCCTGAAAAAGCCCGTCCAAGAGAAAATTTTTCTCGATACTCTGGGGTTTCAGGGCGATGGCGTGGCGGATCACCGTTTTCACGGTGGCAGTGATAAGGCGGTGTGTGTCTATTGTGTGGATCATTATCCTTTCTGGGAAAAGGAGTTGAAACAAACATTGAGTGTCGGCGCTTTTGGTGAAAATCTGAGTGTGACGGGATTGACGGAAACAGAGGCCCATATTGGCGACGTGTTCCGTATCGGGGAAGCCGAGGTGCAATGCACTCAGCCCCGGCAACCCTGCCACAAGCTCAACAAAGTGTTCGATTTCCAGGCAATGGCCTGCCGGGTGCAGACCACGGGGTTCAGCGGCTATTATTTACGAGTGCTGAAGCCAGGGTGGGTGGAAGCTGGGGAGGAAATCGTGCGGATTCAGGAGGACCCTAAGGGAATTTCCGTTGCAAGGGCCAACGACCTGATGCACAACAATAAAAAAGATTGGGATGGGATTCAGGAAATTCTCTCGGTGGCGGCGTTGTCGGATAGCTGGAGGAAAACGTTTCAAAAACGATTGAAAGAAGGAACTATTGAGGACACGCAACTTCGGCTAAAAGGAGTTTAAGGCGAAGATGAGTTTGGACATGGCTGAA
>JAJFIL010000081.1 GCA_021774965.1 Alphaproteobacteria bacterium | reverse complement strand
GTTCAAAGGTCCGGTTCATACCTTTCAGGCGGGAACGAATGAATCGTTTAAAGATCTTGCCATCCAAAGCCTGGATGCGCCTGATTTCGGATTTGTTCACCAGCCGATCGACCTTGCCGTCACCCTGTACGCATCGTCGATGGGCAATAAAAATGTTTCTCTGGTGCTTAAAGAAGACAACAACATCCTCATATCGAAAATTGTGGAGATTCGGGAAGGACAGACTTCCTATCATGTGAATTTACAGTTCACTCCCAGGGAACTGGGCGACCGGGTGTATTCCCTGTCCGTTCCCCTGTTTGCGGGGGAGTCGATTGCGACAAACAACCAAAAGGATTTTCAGGTGAAGGTCATCCGCGACCGTACCCGCGTCCTGCACCTCAATGGCCGGCCTTCCTGGGACTCCCGTTTTCTGCGTGAGGTGCTGGTCAGCAACCCGAAGGTGGACTTGTTATCCTTTTTCATTCTCAGAACGCTGGGCGACGATGTGGAAGCGCCGACCTCGGAACTCAGCCTGATTCCTTTTCCTTCCAACTTGCTGTTCAGCGATTATCTCAATTCGTTCGATCTGATCATCTTTCAGAACTTCCGGTTTGAGTCGTTCATCGACAAAAGTTTGCTCAGCAATCTCAAAAATTACGTGTTGAACGGCGGGGCGTTTTTGATGATCGGCGGCGAACTCTCCTTTCAGGGGGGCGGTTACGAGCGGACTCCCATTGAAGATATCCTGCCAGTCAACATGCAACGAGGTGTGAAGGAATATTTGACCGAAGAATTCCGTCCCGTATTGGGAGAGAAACTGCGGCAACACCCGATCCTGCATCTGGAAAAGAAGGCGCAATTAAACGAAAAAATCTGGCAGTCTCTTCCTGTATTGAGCGGGTTGAACCTGGGACTCACGCCAAAACCAGACGCCTACGTTTTGGCCGAATATAAAACCGCCAGGGGCAAGCCGTCTCATCCTGTTTTGGTCGCCGCTCAAATGGGGAAAGGACGCAGTGTTGCGCTGGCGACCGATTCGTCGTGGAACTGGAATTTCCGCAGTGTGGGGGAGGGGGGCAGTGGCAGGTATTATCAGAGATTCTGGAATAATGTGATCGCCTGGATGACCGACGCTCCAGAGACCCGTCTGTTGCGGTTGGAAACGGGCAAGGAAAGGTACCGGGAAGGCGAGGAGATTCTTATAAAGTTCAATCTCCTCAAGGAAGATTACACACCCTCGGCCAAAGAAAAGGTCAGCCTGACCCTCGTCAAAGTCAACGGTGAGCGCGAAGAACAATTGCTGGAATCAGATAAAAACGGCGGCGGTACTTTTCAATTTCTTCCTGACCGGGCGGGGTTTTATTCCGCTCAGGTTGAAGTGAACCGTAAAGGGAAGAAGTTCTCCGATGCGGTCAGCTTCAGCGTATTGGGAGACAATGCCGAGTTCGACAAGCCTCTGGTCAACGGGGCCTTATTGAAAAATGTAGCCGAAATCACGGGGGGGCGATACGTGGTGCTCAATGAAGCTGAGGATCTGTCGAGTTACAAGTTCGATAACCCGGAGGTCCTGGTGCAAACCAAAAGGAAAACGTTTTCATTGTGGAGCAACTGGTGGTCTTACGGTCTGCTGGTGGGGTTTCTCATGCTCGACTGGTGGATGCGTCGAAAATCCGGTTTGAGTTGAGACCGCTTAAAAACAGCTTTCTGAAACCATAATGTTCATTGTGATAAAAAAATATTTCAGGTAAGATCAATCGCTGGTAACGGGTGTTGATTAAATTTTTTTAAATTGGGCCGGATTGGGCGTCAAACGTTTTTGTTTATATAAGGGTAATATGCAAAAAACAACCAGGAGTGGGCCGAATATCAAGCGGTGGGTGCAGGACCGCATCGTTTTTCTTGCGTTAGTCATTTTTTTGGTCGGCGGGTCGGCATACATCGCCGCGGATCATTTCCTTCACCACGATAATATCCTGCTCCACCCCATTAAGGAATTTTCTCTTCTGATCGCTCTGATCGGCATCGTCTCTTTTGGCTATGAAGTTTTTTTGCGGGAGCTGACTTTTAAGGAGTACAAGGAGGCCTTGCAGGAAATTTTGAACCCGGATGCGGTTCGGTTGGGAATTGAAGGCATTTACAAGAACCGTTCGGAACTGGGGCAGGCGACCTCTTTCGAAAGCCTGTTTAAAAACGTAAAGCGGGAGATTTTCATCGGCGGATCGTCGCTATTATCCATTTCCACCTCCAGCCGGGAACTTCTTAAGGAAAAGGTCCTAAATGGCGTTAATGTCAAGCTTTTGCTCATGGACCCCAACTCTCCGGTGGTGGCCCTCATCACTAAACAGGGAGGGGGGAAAAACACCTTTCTCAATGAAATCAAAACGTCACTTTTGCTTTTACAGAAGGTTGCAGATGAAATCGCAGAGGCTTCAGGATCGTCTACTAACGGTAAACTGACTGTTCATACTTACGATACCATTCCCTCCCATTCGTTTATTGCCGTGGACTCTGGAGATGCCGGTGGGATCATCGTTGCCGATATCGGTCCTTATCTGGGGCGCACGACACCCCGGCCCAGCATGATGGTTGTCAACAAACGGAACGGGATGTACCAGTACTGGAAGGAAATGAACGACCTGATGTGGGAGAAAAGCAAGCCGGTGAACCTTTCTTTCCCTGAATCGCTGGCTTCCAAAACCAAGACCCTTGTTTTTGCCAGCGGCAGGGAAACGGAATATTATGATATTGAGACGGTGTCCTGGCGTCCGGCCTCCATCGCACAGATGGACCCGGGTTGGCAGGGAATCAAGGGAAGCCATTGGATCTGGATACGGGAGTCGGTGACTCTGGAAGAAGCGAAAACTGGCAGTCAAAACAAATTTCGTGTGAATTTCGTGATTCCCTCTGGAAAGCAAGAGTCGCTCATCCGGGCCGAACTTTTTCTACGTTCCGATGACGCCTGCCACATCACCGTCAACGATGTCGGACTCAAACAGGAATATGGCGGGTCGGATTATCCAGACCCGTTCATCATTGGTATTGAAAAATATATTAAAGATGGCGAGAACACGATTTCTTTTGAACTCATATGCTTCGCCAAGCCGGACGCTGAAACTCCCGAAGACAACCGAACCGGCCTCATCTATCGTCTGCATATTGAATACCGCGAGTGACGGTTGCGCCGCGACGGGGAAACCCACCGTATATCGAATTGCACGTCTCAAAATTCCCGTGCAGTAGTTTTTTGATTATTTTTTGAGTCATTAGCCAAGCCCCGCCTGTTCGCAGCACTGTTTTTTTAGGTGTCGTTTGAGGAATAACTTTATGGTCTCTCCTCTCAATTGATTCCTTCCCAAATTCCTCAATGTCATTGAAAATAAATGGGCCGGGATGAAGAACGACCTCCCGTTTTAGATCACTTTTTTCTTTCCAAATCACGTATTGACAGGGGGTCGAAGGCTGATATAATCCCTCACCTATCGCTTTGTTTCATTCAGCGAATGGGATAGTGCTAACATAACCCGGTGTAATTGTTGGCAGTCGTCTGTCCTGCGAATTAAATTTCGGCATTTAAGTCCGTTTTTGGATGAACCTCGTAACGTAAATCTGATCGGAGAAAGATTCATAATAATGGATTCTTCTAACAAGGGCTGTAAGGACCTTAATTAAATGACCGAATATTTTTTCATTTCTGTATTTGCGGTCGTCGCTCTGGTGGTTGTGGGAGTTCTTTTGGCGCTTTCCACGATTCTCGGGCCGAGGAACCCAAGCCCCCAAAAATTAATTCCTTATGAATGTGGAATCATCCCGCGCGAAGAAGCCAAGGGAAGGTATCCGGTTCGTTTTGCAACCATAGCCATGCTCTTTATCATTTTCGATATCGAGGTGGTTTTTATGTATCCCTGGGCGGTGGCGCTCGATCAACTCCAGCTGTTTGGATTGATCGAAATGGTTATTTTCATAGCCATTTTAGGAGTGGCCTACGTCTATGTCTGGGGTCGAGGAGGTTTGGAATGGGATTGATTGATTCTGCGGTCGATGCGTTTGAGACCGAAGTAAACAATATAAAGTTGAATGTTAAGGATGCAGTAGAGTCGCTCGACCATGATTATGCTGGAGCGGTTTACGACAGCATTCTGACCACCAAGCTCGGCAAGGTGGTGGGCTGGGCGCAGAAAAATGCGCTCTGGCCGGCGACGTTTGGTTTGGCCTGTTGCGCCATTGAAATGATGGCAATGGCCAACTCCCGGTGGGATGCGGCCCGGTTTGGAGCGGAAGTGTTTCGCGCGTCACCGAGACAGGCGGATCTGATGATCGTCTCAGGCCGGGTTTCGCAGAAAATGCCCCCCATCCTTAAAACCATCTACGATCAGATGCCGGAACCCAAGTGGGTCATTTCTATGGGAGCTTGCGCTTCCTGCGGCGGTATTTTCAATAACTATGCCATTGTGCAGGGCGTCGATCGTGTGGTTCCGGTGGATGTTTATGTTCCCGGTTGTCCTCCCGGTCCCGAAGCCCTTCTCTATGGCATCATCAAATTGCAGGAAAAAATAATGCAGGAAGCGGGTACAGGCAGTGCTAAAAAGAGGGTGGCATGACGTCCGAGGAGTTGATTGAGAAAATTCAATCGTCTTTGGGAGGCGATATTCAGAGCGCAGAGGTGCACCTCGGTGACGCTG
>JAJFIL010000009.1 GCA_021774965.1 Alphaproteobacteria bacterium | reverse complement strand
CCGTCATCCATTGTACGCCGCCGGGCTCGACAACGCCTTCATGACCGGCATTATCCTTGTGCCGCATGCGACCCGCCAACATGTAGGTGACGGTTTGAAAGCCGCGATGAGGATGGCTTGGAAATCCGCCGATATAATCGGATGGCTCGTCTGTGCCGAACCGATCCAGCATCAAGAAGGGATCAATCATATCCACCTCCGGCGTGCCGATAAGGCGCCTCAGCTTGACCCCGTCTCCGTCAGAGGCCGCAAAGCCAGCGGTAACCCTCGCGATGCCCCGCGCGCTGTTTGGTTTGTCTGCAAAAGCCATTGCTCTCTTTTCTCCCTGCGTTTTGCGAGTACGTCACGCTAAGCTGCAGTTCTCATTTTCGCGGCGATATTGGTGGCAAGCGTGCTGATGGCCGAGGCCTGCTCCTTCAAGACCTGGGCTGCATTTTGACCAACCTTATCGGCATTGATGAATGTGACATCATTCATTCCCATGAACCCAAGCACGAAGCGAACATAGGTCGAGGAGAAATCGTTTTCGGATCCGATGGGCGTACCACCAGTGGATTGGATGACAACGACCTGCTTGTTTTTGAGCAATCCAACTGGGCCGTTTTCTGTGTAGTGGAAACTACGCCCGACCCGGGCAATCTGATCAATCCAGGCCTTAAATGAGGCAGGCACAGAGAAATTATACATGGGTAATCCTATGAGGATCACATCGGCAGTCTCCACCTCATCCAATAGTTCGTCTGAAAAGGCCAGTACGGCTGATTGCTCTTCGGTGCGTTGATCCGCAGGGGTAAAATTGGCACCAATCCATTCCTCATTCAGCAACGGCATGCCATCGGCCAAATCTCGTGTGGTCATGCCAGCGGCGCTCATATCAATGCCCAGGGTTTCAACGAAGCTATTGGTGAGGAGCCTTGAGATGGAACCCTCGCACCGGGCGCTGGCCTCGATTTTCAGTACTTTCAACATTTCATTTTCCTCGTTTTCTGCGGATCCGACCAATTGGCGGGACCAAACTCAGAGGCCGTATGGCCGTGTTTCAAGGGAAAGATAATTGTTGCCAATAAGGAAACTAGATATCACTATTGGGACAAAGTGTTGCGATAAATAAGACAATGAGAGCGCAATGAGCCGAATAGAAGAGATCGAAGGTTTTGTGCAGGTGGTGGAAAGTGGCAGCTTTTCCAAGGCCGCCAGTCGTTTGAAACTTACCAAATCCACGCTCAGCCGCCGGGTGGCTCAATTGGAAGCCCGTTTGGGCGTTCAGCTGCTCAATCGCACGACGCGCAAGATTTCGCTCAATGAAGCTGGCGACCGTCTCTATAAGCGGTGCAGCATAATCCTGGCCGATCTTGAAGAGGCTGAAAGCGAAGCGGGGGCGGGCCAGACCGAGCTGCGGGGCACACTGAAAATCGCGGCCCCAACCTCTTTCGGCCAATTGCACATGAAACCCGTGCTCAGCGAGTTTATGCGAGCTCATGAGAACATCACGGTCGACATCGATTTTAACGACCGGCAGGTGGACATTGTCGAGGAAGGCTTTGACGTGGCGGTCCGCATCGGGGTCTTGCCCGATTCAAGCCTTATCGCACGAAAGCTGACAACCATCCGCAGTGCCGTTGTTGCCTCTCCCACCTTTTGGGACGCACACGGAAGACCGAAGACCCCGGAGGATTTGTCGGATGTTCCATGTTTGCGATACTCGAATATTGCGCGCCCAGGTATTATTCCCTTTGTAAGGCCGGATGGAGAGAGAGGATCCATCTCACCGCCAATCCGACTTCTTGCCAATGACGGGCAGATCATGACGGAAACTGCCATTGATACGTGCGGGTTTGTTGTTGAACCAAGTTTTCTTGTACACCAACAAGTCTGCGACGGATTACTGGAGGTCGTCCTTAATGATCATGTCTGGCTGACTTCACATCTCTATGTGATCTATCCGCCAACGCGGCGTCTATCGGCACGGGTGCGTGCCTTTGTAGATCTTATGGTCGAGCATTTCGCGGGCAATACATTCTGGGAGGATGACTTGCCCACACTGGCCTAAACTCACCTGAAATTGGCTTGATTTGGGCACAAGGCCCTGGTCTTACCTCGTTGTCTCGGCTCTAATAGCAAAAAGGTGCGAGACATTTCCCGCACCTTGCTGCCATCGTTCTCTACGAACTTCTTAGGTAATAGTCCGGCAGGTCATCTCTTCATCTTCAGAGAAGATCTGCAAGCTGGCTGAATAGTCTGTCCCGGCGTTGATTGAGATCTCCGAGAGAAGGGTCGGACCGTATTGGTCGTTTTCAATCTCTCCGCTTTGCATGATCTGCGCGCTGCCGTTGGGGCCGGACTGGCGTAGGCTGAAGACATATTCTCCCTCAATACCTTCTGCAGCGTAGGCCGTAAGGTGCGTTGAGCCGCCAGCCTGTTCGGCGTGAATGGCGCAAAGCTCTGAGTTTTCCTCATAGTGGGCGTAGTCCACATTATCGCTTGGTTGCCCCGCTGCGGCCAAACCCAGGATGGTGGCCATTGCTGCGTAGAGTGTCGTTTGCATCTTCCTTACTCCTTTTTTGGCTCTTGGTTTGAAATCAGAGACCTCTCGCGAGCGGGGGAGGGAGCAATTGGAGCTCCCTCCTTAGGCTGCGATTAGTGACCTCCTTGGATGACCACTGAAATGTTGCCATTGCCAACCTGACGGACATCGGCGTTCTGACCATCGCCAACCTGAATGATGGCAAGGGCGTTGTTGTTGCCGTCCTGTTCGGCGACTGCGGTGTGGTTTGTGCCCATTTGAGCGACACCAACCAGGTTTCCATTACCGTCCTGTATGATCGTGGTGGAAAGGTTGCGTCCATCCTGGCCCACGACGGCATCGTTGCGGCGTCCGTATTGGGATACGGCAGCACCCAAGTTACGACCGGTTTGATGAATTGTCGTATCGTTCCGGCGACCCCGTTGGTTGGAAACAGCACCGTTGCGGCGACCCCGTTGGGTGATCTGCGTGCGATTGCCACGACCGCGTTGGTTTGTAGCAGCGGCATTGCGACGTCCATGCTGGCGAACTTCATTGTCGTTGCGACGACCTTCTTGCCGTGAGCGGATATATTGACGATCACCGCGTTGCTCGATGGTCAAGTCATTGCGGCTTCCGTTTTGTTCTGCAGCAAGCTCGTTCATAAATCCGTCCTGATCGATCAGGACGCCGTTGCCATTGTGACCGGCTTGGGCGATGGATGCTGTTCCGAAGGTTGCGATAAGCGCCATGGCTCCGGCGAAAATAAATTGACGTTTCATTTTGAATACTCCCGACTGTTACTGGCCGGCGCGCCATTGCGCCTTGGCATGCATCAGGAATAGCGAGCCGCACATGACCGGTAGATGAACTGGAAGTTCAGACAAGGCTCTATTTGATCTTTTTTGCGTGATCGACAGAAATAGATTCTGTTCGGGATATGATTTGTATACATACAATATGGAGAGAGCCTGGGCCGGTCGTGTTTTATTCAGGCTACGTTCATCCTGCACGGGCTCCGGCGCTCAAGTCTCCTTCAAAGCAGCGGGTAAGGGGCAAAGCGTGCGACCTTAGGGCGCGTCGGGTTAGGGGCGTGTGTTAGCGCCAAATTTATCAAGTTTAGCTATTGCTAATGTCTACCCGGGGACAGGAGCGATCAGATGCGGGAAAACGCAGCACAGGTCAAAGCGGATAATGAGAGATTTCCGGCAGATTTGCTGGCAAAAATGCCCTATGGCGCCGTATTGCTCGACGGCGAAGGGGTAATCCAATCAGCCAATGCTTCGGCCTGCGCCATGTGCGGATTTCGTGAAGACGATCTTACCGGGCAGGCTCTCGACATTCTTGTCAGCTCTTCTGATGAGGGGACGAAGCTGAACCAGTTGCTTTCAGAGATGCGGCAGGGGGGCTCAATAAAGTCGATCCCGTTCGGCAAAACCCTCGGCAAGCGAAAAGACGGCAGCCGTTATGCTGTTGAACTGGTATCCTGGCCATTGCCGTCAAGTTTTGGAGATCTTCAAGCTGTTATTCTTCGGGACATTGATGAGGACGTCAAACGGGATGATCGCTATCGCATCTTGTTTGAAAGCTCCGACTATCCGCAGCTAATTATCGTCGACAACAAATTTGAATTTGCCAACGAAGCTGCCGTCCGCGCATTTGGTTGCGATTCCATTGAGGACTTAAAAAGCATACATCCGTCTCAGATCTCCCCTGAGTTCCAACCCGATGGCCGCGATTCCTTCTCAAAGGCCGAAGAGATGATGGCGATTGCGTATGGGAGCGGTGGGCATCGTTTTGATTGGGTCCATACCAAGAAGAACGGCATCGAAATGCTCATGGATGTCATTCTGACGGCTATGCCACATATGGGCTCAGACGCACTCTATTGTGGGTATCGCGATATTACGGAGCGACAGAAAACCGAAGAAGTTCTGCGGCGAACCCAAAAGATGGATGCCATTGGTCAGCTCACTGGCGGCATTGCCCATGACTACAACAACATTCTTGGCGTGATCAGCGGTAATCTGGAAATCCTTCAGCGCAGATACCCAGAAGACGAATTTGCACAAGGACGTATTCTGGCGGCACTTGCAGGCGCTACCCGTGGTGCAGATGTCACAAAGAAGCTGCTTGCTTTTTCTCATGAGAAAGAAGCCAGCACGAAGACGGTCAATGTCAACAGACCTATCCGCGAGTTTGAAAACCTCATAGGAAAGTCGCTGACCTCCTTGGTTTCCACCAGGCTGCAGCTCTCTCGGGGCCTATGGCCCGTTGAGATCGATCTTGGTGATTTTGAGAATGTGATTCTGAACCTTGCCCTGAATGCTAAAGATGCCATGCCCACGGGCGGGGTCTTGAAGATCAAAACCTCCAACGTGACCGTGGATGAGGAATATGCCCGAGCCAATGAGGGTGCTCGATCAGGCGATTTCGTGCTGATCTCCGTAAGCGATACGGGCACGGGCATGACGGACGAGGTTAGAGAAAAAATATTTGAGCCTTTCTTCACCACCAAGGAAGAAGGCAAGGGCACAGGGCTTGGTATGAGCATGGTCTATGGGTTCATCAAACAATCGCAAGGTCATGTGAGAATTGAGTCTGAACCTGGGAAAGGGACCGCTTTCCATATCTACCTTCCAAGGGTCGCTGGGGAGGGTGCAGGTGAAACCTTTGGAGACGAGCATCCCCATGACCTGCCACGGGGCACAGAAACCGTGTTGGTGGTTGACGATGAAGTCGCCCTGCTCGAGGTGGCGTGCGCACTTCTCAATGAAATGGGTTACACGACAATTGCTGCAACAAGTGGGTGCCAGGCGCTGGAGATATTGTCCCAACGATCAGATATTGATGCCCTGTTTAGCGACGTCGTCTTGTCTGGGGGGATGGATGGGTTTCAGCTGGCGTTGAACGCAAAAGAAAAAGTTCCCCGCCTGACCGTGCAGCTGACCTCTGGATACACAAAACAGTATGAGCAGGACGAAGAGAGCAATGAGAGTGTTTCCCACACCCGCAAAGGCCTGTCTCGATCGTTACTGAAGAAACCATACAATCGACAAGAGCTAGCCGTCACCTTGCGTGCAGCTCTGGATGAGGAGACTGAATAGTGTCATCCCCCCCTTACATGATTGTCGTGGACGATGATCGCGAGTTGGCTGAAATTGCCCGGTTCTGTGGTGAAGAGCAGGGATTTGAAGTCGGTTTGGCCAAAAATGGAAAAGAATTCCAGCGGGCGATGGAGAAACGCCTTCCCGATGTGATCGTGCTTGACCTTGTGATGCCCGAAATCGAAGGAACCGAGTTGATCAGCTGGATGATCCAAAAAGAGCTTTTTGCGCCGGTCATCCTCATGTCAGGTTTTGATGATCTCTATATCAAGTCCGCAAGAATGCTCGGCGAAAAGGGCGGCGTGAAGATACTGGGAGAACTCAAGAAACCATTCTCGCTCACAGACCTTGAGCTTCTCCTAGCGCAGGTTCATGGCCATCAACTCGCGTCTTCAGATCGGAAGGCCGGCTGAGCCGCGGCAAAGCAATCGCCAACCGGCTCTCGGATTGAGGGGGTATGGCGGTGGGTGCAGTCCGGAGCGAACCGGTCTCCGCTGATTTTCCTGGTAACAGGGAAAATACAGAGAAAAGGCAAGTTTTGACTCGCGTTGGCTTTGCTACTGTTCCGTAACTCGGGCTTTTTCCGCGGCATCGGGGCGATTTCCC
>JAJFIL010000080.1 GCA_021774965.1 Alphaproteobacteria bacterium | reverse complement strand
GCACGCCATCAAGTTTGCCTGCCGGAACACCGCGCTGCCATCTTTCTTCAGACGCTTGCGCTTGAGCTATTGAGGTTTCCCGGTCCACCAAACAAAAGGCATTTAGCGCAGGGTTGTGCTCCTCAATGCGATCCAGCAATGCGGCGGTAACTTCCACCGGGCTCAAGGACCGGTCGGCAAAGTTTGCGACCAGTTCTGTTGCGGTCATCCAGGCGATATCATTGGGCAATTGAGACGCTCCTAAATGCAGGTTCCGAAACCAACCTCCCCCTTGATGGGGGAGGCAGGAGCGAAGCGACGGGTGGGGGTGATCGGATCGACCACCAGTGCAACGCGCCTACGGCGTACCCCCCATCCTAACCTTCCCCCACAAGGGGGGAAGGGATTTCTGGTTCCCCTAGTTCACCTTTGTTTCTGCCTCAACGCCCAACTCTACAAGCCGCAATTCGCTGACCACGGTTTCCATGATGGTGACGGAGCAATTGTCCGGTCTGAAATTGACGATACGATCATCCCCCGTGGCAGCGCCTACAGCTGCGTTAATGGCGATAAAGTGGGTGAAGATTACCGTGTCCTGCGGCAGATCCGTCAGCGCTCGAACCACATTGGCGCGCCAGCTTTGCTGATCCGGGCCCTGATCGCCCCAGCGCCCGGGCATGAACTCCCGCAGCCAGGCGATGCGCTCATCCAGTCCTTCGTGCGGAGCAACCACTTCTGCCACGGCACGCTCTATGGTTGGCTCCCCGCCCCACACCGCAGCCAGAGGACCGGAGGTTTCCTGGCAACGCAGCAGCGGGCTGGAGACCAGCTGCAACGGCTCCATAGAGCCAAACTGCTCCGCCACTTTCTGTGCCTGAGATTTGCCCAATTCCGAAAGGCCGGGGTCAAGACTATCCGCCCAGGTGCCGGAGGCTTCTCCATGACGAACGAGATAAAGTTTTGGCATGCTGGTGTCCTAATTGAATGCGTTAGTTGAAAGTGAATGTGTTCTTTAAGCCCTCGCCGGAGGGAGCAACGACGCCTGTGCGGCCTATGGCATCATCCGCCTGCAGAGCGTTTAAGGTTGCCTCGTCCGTGGCGGTATTTGCAATAAAGCGGGAGCCGTCTTCAAGCCGCCCCATCACTATACCAAACATGGGGCCCTTGCGGCCATAGATGGCGGTACAGGTCTCTATGGTGCCAACACCATTGGGCGTATCGGTGACTTTAACGGTGGGGCCTGCATCGATTTTCTCTTGCAGCACATTGGGGGCTTCGCGAGACCACGCCCCTTCATGGGGCACAGTGGAATAAACCCCGTAAGCATGTTTGGTGATATACCAGCCATTGGCGCTGCACAGGCCATAAGAGCCCGGTTTGGCACGCAGGCGCTTCATCATCTCCCCGATGGAATGGGCAGCGTAGTTGTTTCCCGGGCCGCCAAAGTAAGGCAGCCCACCGGTGACCGTAAGCCCGCGAGGATCATCCTCGGCAAGGCCAATTTCCCGAACCGCAATCTCAACAGCAGACGGAAAGCAGGAGTAAAGATCAACAAAGTCCAGATCATCGGCGCTGATGCCGGCCATGGCGCTGGCTTGGCTCCAGCACCCAGCAATGGCAGGGGAGCGATCAAGATCGGGGCGCTCGGAAATATTCCAGATGTCATTGGCATCCGCGCAGCCGCGCAAGTAGACCCATTTGTCTTCGGGAATGCCCAGCTCCCGCGCGCGGCCCACACTGGTCATCACGAGGGAAGCGCTCATGTCCACCCGCAGAATGGAATTCATGTACTTCGTATACGGAGACCCAACCATGCGATTGCGTTCAGTTTCAGTCGCGATCTCTGCCGCAGACCGTTCCACCTGAAACCAAGCGTTGGGATTTTGTGCCGCCACGGATGTAAAAGGGCTCATAAGCCTTCCGATGGAGGCCATGTGATCGGCAACGCTTGCCCCCCGTGAGGCGCGAATGGCGTTTTCGATCATGGCATAGGTGTTCGATGGGCGATCCATGCCGTGGGCCAGCTCAATTTCGCTGCACCCCGGCTTTTCATCTCCCCAGTATTCCGTTGGCGGATCATCCGGCACCCGCCAGGCAGACATATCCGCACCGGCCTGAAACAGCTTCCAGAAATTATTCAAGAACTCCGCGCCGGAAATAAGCGCCAGGCCCACCTGGCCGTTTGCGATCTCTTCCGCCAGACGATTGACTACCATCTGCGGGGTGCTGCCGCTGGTGTGAGTGTAGATCGCGCGGGCGCCCGGCACCCCAAGGGTCCGGGCAAGACCGCGAGGCGGGTTGCCGGGCTTGGGCAGATCCATGTTGCGGAAGAACGGCTCCTCGATGGTGGAATTGATCACCAATACCGTATCGATGGCCTGGCAAGTTGCGTCCCCTACCCCGGTATCTTCCAGCGCACCGCGAGCGGCTTGCTCCAGCATCTGTGCCCAGGTCGGCATCTCTTCGGGGGGTACCCGATAGGTAATCTGATGGGAGCCCACCAGAATGGGCGTTGAAGGATCAGGCACGGCAGGCTTCCTGAGTACTGGAGAAATCGATTCGTTCTGGCAGCAGCTCATCAATCCCAGAGCCCTATGGACATTGCAAGCCTGTCACAGGGGCAACCCGGCCCCAACCCTTGTTTCAGAGTTTGGGAGCCGGGATGCACAAGAAATAGGCAGCCTGCCTGATCCTTAGGCGCAATCAGCCCATTTGCCTCTTGGAGACCCATAAAAAACTGGGGAAAACTTGAGTTTTCGGGTGCGCAGAAGACTGGCACGGCCTATGCGTAATAGGCAGACAGAACAGGGCTCCGCCCCGCTCCATGGGGGGCGTTGCCCCCAATCCTACTCAGAGTTGAGGCACCGATGAAGAAAATAGAAGCGATCATCAAACCGTTCAAACTGGACGAAGTGAAAGAGGCGCTGCAGGAGATCGGCCTGCAAGGCATCACAGTCACCGAAGCCAAAGGCTTTGGCCGCCAAAAAGGCCATACCGAGCTTTATCGCGGCGCAGAGTATGTGGTGGACTTCCTGCCCAAGGTAAAGCTGGAAGTGGTCCTGCCGGACAGTCAGGTGGAAGCCGCCCTGGAAGCCATTCAAAACGCTGCCCGCACGGGCAAGATCGGGGACGGCAAGATTTTCGTCTCCACCGTCGAACAAGCCATCCGTATACGGACGGGTGAAACCGGCGAGACCGCTATCTAACACCGCATCACTGCCATCAGCTCTAATTTGAATTCAAAAGGAAATCCCATGTCTGAAGAAGTCCTGAAACTGATCAAAGACAAAGACATCCAGTTTGTCGACCTACGGTTCACCGATGCGCGCGGCAAGATGCAGCACGTCACCTTCGACAAATCCATGGTCGATGAAGAGCTTTTCGAAGAAGGCACCATGTTTGATGGCTCGTCCATCGCAGGGTGGAAGTCCATCAACGAAAGCGACATGACGCTGATGCCAGAGGCATCCACCGCTATCATTGATCCGTTCTTTGCCCAGCCCACCCTGGCCATCTTCTGTGATGTGCTGGAACCCACCACCGGTGAGGCCTATGGCCGTGACCCGCGCTCCACAGCAAAACGCGCCGAAGCTTACATGAACCAGGCCGGCATTGGCGACACCGCATACTTCGGACCGGAAGCCGAGTTCTTTGTGTTTGATGATGTGCGCTGGAATGTGGAGCAAAACTCCACCGGCTTTCAGATCGACTCGACCGAAGGCCCTTACAATACAGCCACGGAATATGAGATGGGCAACCTCGCCCACCGTCCGGGACCCAAGGGCGGATATTTCCCTGTGCCCCCTGTGGATGCAGCCCAAGACCTGCGCTCTGAAATGTTGGCCGTTATGGGTGAGTTGGGTCTTGAGCCTGAAAAGCATCACCACGAAGTGGCACCGTCCCAGCATGAATTGGGCATGAAGTTCTCAACGCTTCTGACCATGGCTGACCGGATGCAGCTTTATAAATACATCGTCCATCAGGTGGCGCACGCTTATGGCAAGACGGCAACCTTCATGCCCAAGCCGGTCTACAATGACAACGGCTCAGGCATGCACGTGCACCAGTCCATCTGGAAAGACGGCGAGCCCATGTTTGCAGGCTCCAGCTATGCGGACCTTTCCGAAACCGCTCTGTTCTATATCGGCGGCATTATCAAGCACGCCCGCGCCATCAACGCTTTTGCCAATGCTTCGACCAATAGCTACAAGCGTTTGGTGCCGGGCTTTGAAGCACCGGTGTTGTTGGCGTATTCCTCCCGGAACCGTTCGGCCTCTTGCCGCATTCCGCATTCGCCATCGCCCAAGGGCAAGCGCGTGGAAATTCGTTTCCCTGATCCAACAGCAAATCCATACTTTGCTTTCTCTGCCATGTTGATGGCGGGCCTTGATGGGATTGAGAACAAGATCCATCCGGGCGAGCCCATGGACAAGGACCTCTACAATCTGCCGCCAGAAGAGCTGAAAGACGTACCAACGGTATGTTCCAGCTTCCGTCAGGCATTGGAGTGCCTGGATTCAGACCGCGCGTTCCTGAACAAGGGCGACGTGTTCTCTGACGACCTCATCGACAGCTACATCGAACTGAAGATGGAAGAGGTGGAACGCTTCGAGGTTACCCCGCACCCGGTAGAATTCGAGCTTTACTACAGCGTTTAAACACCGAACGCAGACGAGATTGGAGGGCCGGAACCACGCAGGTTTCGGCCTTTTTCTATTTCCCCTCCCCTGCGATGTTCTTTTCTCTCTTCACTCTATTTCGGTATTTCCCTAAATACCAAAATAGAGCAATTGAGGTGACATGGCAGAAAGACCGAGTTTGTCGCCTGGGTGATTATCAGTATTGTCACAATCATCACCGCCAGCCCTTTGGTCGCTTCTTATTCCTTTTGGCGTGAGGCGTCGGACCGCCAGACGAACAGCATTTAGACATTTTCCGCTTTCAAAAAGCCAAATAGCGATTCTGGGGATAAACATGTCCTTTGGAATTTGAGAAGCGGCGATAGGGCTTCCCAACGCTCCTGAACAGGAATTGAAAGGGCCTGAACTGGCAGGTTTTGGCCCTTTTTTGCCCAACCTGCCCCCTCCCCACTTTTCATCCGCGGCGAGGTGTGTCAGACATAGCGTTAAGAAGAAGGCTGCCACCCTGATAAGGGGAGACAGCCCATTTGGGTATGCTGCAGGCCCTCGCCCCTCAATGTTTTGAGGCTTGCACGCTAATAGTGTTTTCAGTCCCTATTTGTTTTTGTGTCCACCTGAGTTGGGCACATGTGGAGGTATCCCCCGTGAAGTTGAAATCCTTGCTTGTTGCCAGCGCCGCTATCAGCGCTCTTGCTACCGCATCAACCGCGCAGTCGGGCACTTACGTCAGTCTGTTTGGTGGGGTTGCCTCGCTGGAATCTGACGGCGTAGAGATGGGGCAAGGACCCTTCACGATCCTCGGGTACACCGGAGTGGGCAGCGTGAGTGTCGATACGGTCTCCGGTTTTGTTCCTCAGGACATAAAGTTTTTCCCTCTCAACCACCAACCCAGCCGTATTGTCAGCACCACAGACAGTCGAAACTATTATACAATCATGGCTGTGACTGACCTGACCCGCAATCAGTATTCCGCGACAGTGCATCGCACTATTACTCATGAGTTTGTTGAAGAAAATATGGACGTTGGCTACGTCGTCGGTGCTGCATTAGGGTATGAATTCCGCTTCGGCCTGCGAACAGAGCTGGAGCTTTCCTACCGCTACAATGACATCGGCGGAATTAGACACCTAAAGGGTGGCCCCAACTATTACATCTATGACCACCGCACCAATTCCTACCAGGGCAGCGCGAAATTCTATTCGAATGTAAAAACAACCAGTGGTGGTTTGGTGAACTGGAATGAAAAACAAACGGGCACGGATACCAACACAACATTTATCCGCACATTCACTTTTACCTCTACACAAAGCACAGCAGACGTCGACGTTCGCACTGAGGGGGATGTCACGGCCTTCGCGCTTATGGCAAACCTCTGGTACGATTTCCCCATTCGCAATACCAATGTTACGCCGTTTTTTGGCGCCGGGGTTGGGGTTGCCGCGCTTGATGTCAGCTATGCCGGGGAGGTTTTATTCACCGGGCAGAACACCGGCGCGGGCTCGATTGTCACCTTTGTTTCCGATACAGATGATACCGTTCTGGCCTGGCAGGTTGGTGGCGGTCTTGGCTTTGATTTGGGGCAAGGCATCAGCCTCACCGCTCAATACCGCTATTTTGCAACCGAAGATTTGACCTTGCCAAATGGAAGCACTCTCGGTGTCGAGAGCCATTTTGTGGCCTTGGGCGTCAACTTCCCCCTCGGAAGGTTCCAGGGCGAGTAAGCTGCTCCCGGGCTGAAAGCCGAAGCATTCACCGAAAATTTCGAGGGTCGGGCACATGTCCCGCCCTTTTCATTTGCAGTGAAACTTTGTTGAATGTGGGCATGAGCGAAGCAAGCCACATAGCCAAACAGGACAGACCGTTTACGCGGGACAGCATCACTCGGGATCTCACCGTGCTTGGTGTGGCTCCCGGCGATGTCATCATGGTGCATACCGCCTTTGGGAAGGTGGGGTGGATCAGCGGCGGGCTGCAGGCATTCATTGAGGCTTTGAGCGATGCGGTGGGCGAGGAAGGCACCATCGTCATGACATCCCAATCCGGCCACCTCTCTGATCCGGCGACTTGGGAAAACCCGCCCGTGCCTAATGCCTGGAATGAAGATGTCCGCAACTCCATGCCTGCCTATGATCCCGGCGCCACGCCCACTCGCGGGCAAGGGGCGGTGCCGGAATATTTCCGCACCTACCCCGGTGTGCTGCGCTCTGCTCATCCCAGCATTTCCTTTACCGCAAAGGGCGTTCATGCGGCGGCCATTATCGCTGACCACACTTTGGAAGCTGACTTTGGCAACGCCTCCCCTCTTGGTCGCCTGGAACTTGCCCGCGCAAAAATCCTTCTAGTCGGCCTCGATTTTGCGACCTGCACGGCACTTCACCTGGCAGAGACCCGCGCACAAGCTGCCCCCATGGTAAAGTGCGGTGCGCCCATGATGGTGGACGGTGCGCGGCAATGGGTCTGGTATCAGGGCCTCGACGGCGACAGCGATGATTTTGCCGCCTGCGGCGCAGCCTTCGAGGTCGCTCACCCAGAGTTCATCCGTACAGGGATGATTTGTAAGGCGGAAAGCCGCCTGGTGGAGATGGCCCCGCTGGTCAAGTTCGCGACAAGCTGGTTTCCGGAGAACCGGGAAGTTTTGGCTTAAGCTTCAACTTACCCCAGGAACGACCGAAAAGTATTCGCGGCTTGATCAGATGGCAGGCGCAAGATTTCCACAAAGAATACGCTTAACCCGTTGCAGTATTTGATCTGATCATCCACCGTTGTTATCGGTTCCACCTGCCCCACCAAGTCAAGCGTGCGGGCATCAAGCTCGGCGCCCATAACAAGGCCAACGGATTCGATTGAGGATTGCGCCATCTGGCGATCAACGGGCACAGGGTTTTCCCCTGCATTTGCAAACATTTGGCCGGTTACGAGTTCCAATTGAGCTGCGTGAGGAGCTATGGATGTGTCCCCCGTATCCATTGCCTGGCTACCATCTGGCATTGGAGCCCCCAAAAAGAAGTTCGTACACCGCAGTGGATCTGTTTCTGCAAGATTGTTTGCCACTGTCAGGATAACCCGGTACATGGCGATGAGGTCAGAATCGCGCGAGCGCACCATGTAGTAAGGAGTGACCGCTGCGCCAACACCGAACATGTAGTCCTGCCCCGCAGCTTCCAGCCCGCTTTGTCCTTGTTCATCATATGCCGCTGCCAGAACGTTTATGAACTGCGCGCGATGCTCCGGAAAATCCCTGAAGATGCGGGAAGAAAAAGGGTCTTGATCGAGGGCCGGCATCACCTCGCGTTCGATATAGGATTGAGCTTCTGAGCTGCTAGCGCTCCTTTGCGCCAGCGCCATTGAGCTGGTAAAGAAAGCAGCCCCAACCAACACCCAAACAACCAAGCCCAATTTTTTCATGGTATCCCCCGAAATCTATGATTGAGGAGGAAACCTAGTCACAATCAAACGCAACCGCAACCTGGCCGGGCACCCTACCCCCGCACCATGGCCTTGGTGGTCTCTGTTTTGACGAGGTAATTTGCCCTTCGGTTGCGTAAGTTGTTGTTCGCATGTAATGTTCCTATTAGTTGAACGCATGGAGGCCACAATGTCAGATCTTCCAAGTTATCTAAAGTCAGGTGAACGTACGCGCCTAATCCCGACAGTGGCAGATACCAGCAAGGAAGGCCGTGCTGTATCTATCCTCCTATCCGCGATGATGGCAGTAAAACCACTGGCCACAGAGCTCTTGTCGCCTCTTGGTCAACGGCCCGGGAAACGCACAAGATTGGATTGTTATCGCGAAGTCGTTTTTCATGGCACAGCAAACAACGATCGACCTGATGGCCTAATAATTGTCCGTCATGGGAAATCAGAATGGACGGCTCTTGTTGAAGGAAAGATTGGGAAAGCTAAGATTGATGGTGATCAAATCCACAGATACGCGAACATCGCCAAAGATCACAAGATAGATGCGATCCTGACAGTTTCCAATGAGTTTGCTGGCCTGCCGGAACATGGGCCAGCTCAACTTCCCAAGGTATTGGCTCGACATGTTAGCTTATATCACTGGTCATGGATGTCGGTTCTCACCCAAGCCCTGTTGCTACTATCCGATGGAAAAATCGAAAACCCCCACGAACAATTGATCCTACGTGAGGTCGCGAGGTTTCTCAGGCATCCTAGTACAGGTATATCCGGTTACACATCCATGGCGCCTGCCTGGAAGGAACTCGGCACTCAGATACAATCTGGAGCACCCATTTCTAAGAGCATGGACATTGTGCAAGACGCAGTCTCCAGTTGGCACCAGGAGGAGCGCGATCTTTGCTTACTTTTGTCACGAAAGCTGGGGTTGCCGGTTCACGTTCGGATGAGTCGAAGTCACAAGAATGATGCTCAGCAACGATTGCTCGACGAAAGCAGTGAACTCTGTACGACATTCAGAGTAAATTCAATGTTTGATATTCCAGACACCGCTGCGCCATTGCTTGTTGTTGGGGACTTTCGCCGACGTTCGGTGACCTGTTCAATGCAGCTCAAAGCGCCGGAAGATAGAAAAAGAAACTCTGCTCGAATTAATTGGCTACTGCGCCAACTCCGCGATGTCGAAGATGAGCGAATTTTCATCCGGGCTGTTTGGCCAAAGCGCGCAAGCGACACGCAAATTGGGCTTGGCGAATTACGCGCCAATCCAGCAGCCTTGGAAACAGATCGAGAATCCCTCAGCTTGCAGTACTTCGATGTTCGGATGGTTGGGGACTTCAAAGCCAATTTCTCCAGCCCTCGAAAATTTATTGAGATAATTGAGGGGTTTGTTCCCGCCTATTATGAAAAGATTGGCCAACACCTACGTGCATGGGTCCCCACACCGCCAAAGCTAAAGGAAAGAGATCCAGTTACAATTGATCAGTCTGATGAACTTGAATCACCGAACGATGATCAAAAACAAAGCACGGAGACAGTTCAAATTATGAGTGCCGAGGAGAAGTCAGTGGACAGTTAAGGTGATGACGCTGATTGAGGAATCCACAAAGTCGGCACCCTACCCCCGCACCATTGCCTTTGCCTTTGCGGTCTCGGTCTTGTCGTAAGTCATGAAGGCTTTGAAGGCGGTCAGCGAAAGATCCGGGTCTTTGCCATCGGCGAGGCGATAGATCTGTTCATAGTACCAGCCGATGCGGGCGAACCCGTTGAGAACTTTGAATAGCTTCAGCGGCGAATTGGGGCCGAATATCCACGGGCCGATGGCAAGCCCCGCCTCAACATCGGGCGCAACTTCCAGCTCGCCAGAGAGGATCTTGTTGGGGAAATTGGCGTCCACACACAAGGGCCGTCCAACGCCAATCATATCCACATCCCCGCCTGCCAGCGCATCGTTCATGGCACTTGTGGACCTGAAACCGCCGGTGACCATCAGCGGCATCTTTGCAACCTTCCGCACGCTGACGGCATAGTCAAAGAAATAAGCTTCGCGGGCGCGGGTGCTCTCGGCCACATGGTCGGCGAAGACGGGTTCCATCCCATCGATGCCGAGCAATTTGGGCTGCTCATAATTGCCGCCGGAAATCTCAAGGAGGTCCACGCCCACTTCATTGAGCATCTCCACAACGCCCAGGCAATCTTTGTGAGAAAACCCGCCCTTCTGAAAGTCTGCAGAATTAAGCTTGATGGAGATGGGAAACTCCGGGCCCACTTTCGCCCGGATCGCGCGGAAAACTTCCAAAAGCAGCCGCGCACGGTTTTTAAGCGACCCTCCCCATTCATCCTTGCGCACATTGGCGCGGGGGGAGAGAAATTCCGAGATCAGATAGCCATGGGCAGCGTGGATTTGCACCCCGGTAAAGCCCGTGGCCTTGGCCGTTTCCGCCACAAAGGCAAAACGCCGAATAACGTCCTGAATATCATTGACGCTAAGGGCCCGAGGCTTGGTGAACCGCCCACCAGGCATGGCGAGGGGGATGGCCGAAGGGCCGACAGATTCTTCCACCACCAGTTTGGGCGTCTGCCGACCGGCATGGCTGATCTGCATCCACAGGTGTGTGCCATTCGCCGTGCCTGCTTCGGCATAGGCGGCAAGGGCTGCCAGCTGCTCATTGGACTGAGGGCCATCGATGACCACGTTGCCCGCACGCTCCAGATAGCGGCGATCCACCTGAACATTGCCGGTGAGCAACATGCCCGCACCGCCTTCTGCCCATGACTTATACAGTGTGGCATGGCGGTCCGTGGCACGATTATGCTCATCCGCAACCCCCTCTGTCATGGCCGCTTTGCACAGGCGGTTCTTGAGGATTGCGCCGCAGGGAAGCGACAGGGGCTCGGAAATCGTAGCGGTCATGGATTTGATGTCCTTGTGTGACCTCTGGCCACGCTATGCTGTTGTTCTGATTCGGCCTATTTGAGCCCGTTACACCACCTCAGGCAACCTGCCGTAAAGGTAAGCCGCCTTATTAGCACTGTCAGGAGACCCCTCGCGTATGGCCCGTTCCGCCGCCAAGAAAAAAGCCGCCAAGAAGGGCGATGATCTGTTCGACAACGCCGCTCCCTCCGCGCCCAAGAAAAAGGCAGCAACCAAGAGCAGCGGCAAGAAGAGCAGCTACACCGCCAAGGATATCGAGGTCCTTGAGGGGCTCGAGCCTGTGCGCCGACGCCCTGGCATGTATATCGGCGGCAAGGACGAAAAGGCGATGCACCACATCTTCGCCGAGGTTCTGGACAATGCCATGGACGAGGCCGTGGCCGGTCACGCCAACCGCATCGAGGTTGAGCTGGAAGCAGATGGCACGCTGTCGGTCTCCGACAACGGTCGCGGCATCCCCATCGATCCGCACCCCAAATACAAGAACAAATCCGCCCTGGAAGTGATCCTCACCACCCTGCACGCAGGGGGCAAATTCGGCGGCGATGCCTACGAGACCTCCGGCGGCCTGCACGGGGTGGGCGTCTCTGTGACCAATGCGCTTTCAGAATTTCTCATCGTCGAAGTGATCCGCGACAAGGAAGTTTACACCCAGCGCTATGAGCGCGGGAAACCCAAATCCAAGCTCAAGAAAACAGGGGCAGCGCCGAACCGCCGGGGCTCGAAAATCTCCTTCAAACCGGATGCTGAAATCTTCGGCAAGGGCGCTGCGTTCAAGCCCAAAATGCTCTACCGCATGTCCCGGTCCAAGGCCTATCTCTTCGCTGGCGTGCGCATCGTTTGGAAATGTGCACCAGAGCTGATCCGCGAAGCGGACCATATTCCTCACGAGGAAACCATTCACTTTCCCAATGGTTTAGCGGACTTTCTTGAGGCGTCAGTTTCGGGGCGCACGCCCGTTACACCAGCAGCTTTCACAGGCCTGGTGAAGAAAGACGATGGGCCCGGTCGAGTGGAATGGGCGGTCACCTGGATCGCCGATGGGGATGCCTTTGTGCACTCTTATTGTAACACCGTGCCCACCCCGGACGGGGGCACACACGAGGCTGGATTGCGGGCTGCGCTGACCAAAGGGCTCCGATCCTATGGCGAGCATGCCAACAACAAAAAGGCCGCTCAGATCACCGCCGATGACGTGATGAGCTCCTGCGCCTCGCTTCTGTCGATCTTCATTAGGGAGCCCGAGTTCCAGGGTCAGACCAAGGACCGTCTGGCCAATACCGAAGCTCAGCGTCTGGTGGAATATGCGGTGCGGGATCATTTCGAGACCTGGCTCGCCCGCGATCCCAATACCGCCGACAAGCTGCTGACCTGGACCATCGATCGGTCCGAGGAACGCCTGCGCCGGAAACAGGAAAAAGAAGTCGCGCGTCAGGCCGCCACGCGCAAACTGCGTCTGCCGGGGAAACTCGCCGATTGCTCCCAGAAGGACCGAAATGGCACCGAGATTTTCCTCGTCGAAGGCGATAGCGCCGGGGGCTCTGCCAAACAGGCCCGCCACCGGGGCACGCAGGCCATATTACCTTTGCGCGGCAAAATCCTGAATGTGGCGAATGCGTCCGCAGGCAAGCTGCAGCAAAACCAGGAGCTGACGGATTTGATCCAGGCGCTGGGCATTGGACTGCGAGAGAAATACCGCGCCGATGATCTGCGCTATGACAAAGTCATCATCATGACCGATGCGGATGTGGATGGTGCCCACATCGCCAGCCTGCTGATCACATTCTTCTATCGCGAATTGCCGGGGCTAATCCGCGACGGGCACCTCTACCTCGCCCTGCCCCCGCTCTATCGTCTGCACCATTCCGGCAAGACGTTCTATGCCCGCGACGAAGCGCACCGGGATGAGCTCATCGCGAAAGAGTTCAAAAAAGGCGCGAAGGTGGAAATCAGCCGCTTTAAAGGCCTTGGGGAGATGATGCCCAAGCAGCTCAAGGAAACCACCATGCTGCCCGGCAGCCGCACCCTCCAGCGCGTCGAAATTCCTGACGAAGAGGAAGAAGAAACCGCCGTCATGGTGGAAAACCTCATGGGCAAAAAAGCAGAGCTCCGCTACCGCTTCATTCAGGAGAACGCGGAATTTGTGGAGGACGTGGGGGTTTAGGTTGCCTCCACCCCGCTCCCATCACTGTCATTCCGGGGCCGAGTGAAACGAGGAACCCGGAATCTCGAGGTTCCGGGTTCTGCTATCGCAGCCCCGGAACGAAGGTGAGGAACTAAGCGTTCTTCTAACGCCCACCCTCACCCACCCAATCGGCCATGGGGGATTGACGCGCCCTTCCTCTCGTTGAACGATGCCGTCGCAACAAATGGGCCACTCATTGGGGAAGCACGCGACATGGTACTGACACTCTCACAGGCGCAAGGGCCCGCAGCGCCCGCCGTCAAGGAATTGACCATTGGGCAGCTGCTGAAGGATGCGGCGGCGGCGTACCCCGACCGACTGGCGCTTGTCACTGGCCATGCGGATGCCACCGATCGCCGCCAGTGGACTTATGCGGAGCTTCTTGATGAAGCAACATGCCTTGCCCGCGCTCTTTGCGACAAGTTCAAGCCGGGCGAGCGGGTTGCAATCTGGGCGCCCAATATCCCTGAATGGATCATCACAGAATTTGGCGCAGCCCTGGCTGGGATGGTTTTGGTCACTGTCAATCCATCGTACCAGCCTCATGAGCTTGAGTATGTGCTGAACCAATCGCGTAGCGCCGGCATTCTGGTCATGTCCGATTTCCGCGGCAATCAGATGGCCAAACATGTGGAGGCGGTGCGCGGCAATTGTTCTGAGTTCCGCGAGGTTATCCTGTTTGACGATTGGGACGCGCTGATCGAAGAAGGCCGCAACAGCACCACCGAGCTTCCGGACGTTAAGCCGGGCGATGCCTGTATGATCCAATACACGTCCAGCACCACGGGGTTTCCAAAAGGCGCATTGCTGCATCACCGCGGGCTGGTCAATAATGCTGCCCACACCCTTGATCGCGGCGGGTTTGACGAGGGCGATGTCTCCATCACCATGATGCCGCTGTTTCATACGGCGGGCTGCGTTCTTTGCGCCCTTGGATGTGTCGGCAAACACGGAACGCAAATCCTGACCGAACAGTTCGATCCGGGGCTGGTGCTCAATATGATCGAGACCTACAAGGCAAATGGGATTTTCGGTGTGCCCACCATGTTGATTGCCATGATGGAGCATCCGGATTTCGCAACGCGCGATTTATCATCCCTGAAATATGCAAGCTCCGGCGGCTCCACCGTTCCCGCAGCTCTCGTGGAAAGACTTGAAGACACACTTGGCATCCAGTTCACCATTGTCTTTGGGCAAACCGAATGTTCTCCGGTCGCTTCCATGGTGAACCCCGACGACAGTTTGGAAGACAAAGCCAATACCCTTGGCGAATCCATGCCCAATACCGAGACCAAGATCATCGATCCAGAATCCGGGGAGACGCTTCCCATTGGTCAGGTCGGGGAGTATTGCACTCGGGGCTATCACGTGATGCTGGGTTATTTCGAAAACCCCGATGCCACGGCCGCGACCATCGACAAAGACGGCTGGCTGCACACCGGCGATCTTTGCTCCATGGACGAGCGCGGCTATACGAAAATCGAAGGCCGCATCAAGGACATGATCATTCGCGGTGGAGAGAACATTTACCCGCGCGAGATCGAAGACCTTCTGTTCCGTCATGAAACGGTTGGCGATGTCGCCGTGGTCGGCTTAGCCGATGAGCGCTTGGGCGAGATTGTCGGCGTCTTTTTGCGCGCGGCCCCGGGGCAAGTCATCGATAAGGATGAACTGTTCACCTATACGCGCAAGCACTTGAGCCCTCAGAAAACACCAAAGCACTGGGTTGCCGTCGATGAGTTCCCTATGACGGGCTCCGGCAAGATCCAGAAGTTCGCCCTACGCGAGATGTGGGAAAAAGGTGAGTTTGAAGAGCTTTAGGGGGCGCTTGGAATATCCGCAATATCGCCCCCTCACCCCTGCCCTCTCCCCAGAGGGGCGAGGGGGAAAGA
>JAJFIL010000079.1 GCA_021774965.1 Alphaproteobacteria bacterium | reverse complement strand
AACGATTTCGAGGTGTTCAACGTTTATTCTTATATAAGCAGCGCCAATTGACGCAAGAATTAACCCAAGAAATGAAAATATTAGTTTAAGTTTGAATATAATCTCCTGCTGATCTTCACGCTTATTATCTAGCGTATTTCTAACAGCCAATAATCCAGCTAACCAAACAGTGGCAAGCACAAAGTTAGAATAATGTGCCGTTGAATTACTAATATAACCAAATAATGCTATGACGACATAGAACGAAAGAAATACGCTCGAAATAATAAAACAGTTATGAATTAAAAAGCGTGGTTTAAACCAGTTTTGTTTCATGGCAATAATCTTAGTTAAAATACTATTTTAATCAGGATATGTGACAGGGTACTCAAGGTTGCGCTTATCCCACCAACCCAATTCTATATAGGCACGTTTAGCACCAGGATGCACATTTTCATCTGTTAGCCCACTCAACATGAGCTTTTTTGACCACATATTCCAGATAGGATGATATTGTTTCATTTTAGGTCCCATTTTTGCCACAGACATGATTATTTTATATGCCACGTCTTCAGGAAAGCTGGGATGAGCAGCCTTATAGCCGCGATTGATTGCAGTGGCTAAGGCTTGATCTTGATAAGGCAATGTCCCCGCAGGTAAAACTATGGGCAACCAGGTGGTACCAAATTTATTATTTAACTTCTCAATCACATCAGCATCAATGCCAATGTAATTCATTTTTTTGCCCGCCGATTCAACTTTACGTACTACTTCAGGCACCAACCAATGATTTAAACCAGGTTCCGTTCCAAAGCTCCCCGCACCAACATCTGTCACGCCATCCAATAACTGCTGTGCCAAAACAGTTGGTGTTAAATGACGAATTTCAGTGTTCTTTTTATTTAACCCATAACCATGTTCAAAAAAGAGACGAGGGTATAAGCCCCAGTCACTTTGGGTACGTAACCCAATAGATACACGTTTGTTTTTAAAATCAGAAATTGATTTAATCTTCGGGTCATAAGAAATATATATCTTGCCACCACCCCACCACGCTTCACAATACAGTAGTTTAAATTTAATCTTTATTTGTTTTGGTAAAAATTCTTTCAACTCTTTTGATCCGCCACTAAATGCGAGTTGCATTATTGTATCTTCAGTATTAAAAATTGTTGTCTGCCAATTATTTGGGTTATTCATTTCCCTGATGTTATAGATATAACCAGGTGTTTCTTGCGGAATTAAAACAACGGGTAATTTTTCCTGAATCATTTGATTCATGAGAATAGTATCGCCGACAAGTGGCCCAGCATTAAATGGTGCTGCTAATACTGGTACTGTGATAGTTTTTTCAGCTGCATTAGGAATAGTACTAAATAGAGCCAGAAATATAATGACTAAAATATTAAATGGTTTGAAATGTTTAGAGTGATAATTCATTAAAAAGTCAGCCTTCAAAGTTAATGTAAATAATAAAAAGATAACCACTTATTTTATTTTCTTCAGATAAAACAGTTTGCTCAAGTATTTTATGGCTATCTCATGTATTTAATTTGGTTTTTATTAAATGTTTTGCTAATCGTTTACTTAAACCGATAATGGTTAATGTCGGTGGACGCACAAGAGGGGCAGGAAATGTGCTTGCATCAGACACATATAAATTATCGAAATCTACTGTCTTTAGATTAGAATCCAAGTGGTGTCCTATGCGAACTGTTGCACAAGGATGTGTACCTCTTGGTGGGTTCCAGAAAATTGAATTTGGATCACACCCTGCTTTTAGTAGTATATTTTTACATACTTGATATCCAATATTAGCTCTAAGGTGATCTTCATGTAAAAGAGGCATGCTTATTTCACCATCAGGTGCTACATAGCCTTTAATATCTTCCTTAATCTTAACCATTATCCCCAACATATGCGGAAACTTTGGAATTTTATATAAATGGTTCCATCCCTTGTAGTATTGTATTAGTGAGAATAAGCCAAATGGTTGCGTAAGTGTGGAGTACATAAGTCCATTTTCATAATCACAATAACTCATAGTCATTGGCGGATCTCCCGTATTCCCTTTACCTTTTATAACGCCATATACTACGAATGTAGTGTCCACACCTAGCGCATCACCTGCATTGTATATACCAGAGTTTTGTAGAATACGGGGAGTGCCTATACCACCAGCAGAAACAATTACAATCTTTGCATTTAATAAGAAGTTTTTACCCTTAATGGTTCCCTGTACACCTGTTGCTACTTCATCGTCTACTATTACCTTATCAACAGTGCACTCAGTTATTACGGTAACACCGGCTTGAATTGCCTGATCCATGTAATCATTAGCTGTCCATTTGCCGCCGCATTTGCAGCCAAACATACATTTATCGCCGCAATCAAATTTTGAGTAACAACGTTGTGGATTAATGAATTTCTTTTGCGATTGCCAATCCATACCTAGATCGCGTCCTGCTTCGCCAATTCTTTGTGAGGCGGCTCCAATATACTTTTCAGGTAGCGCAGCAATTTGTAATTCGTCTATTGTTTCATTTATTTCAGACTCTATATCCACACCAGTTTTACTCAACCACCAACTTGGTGGGCCGGATGCTGCGCTCGCAAACATATTAGTCGCGCCCCCTGTCATCATTGGACGAACTATTGGCACACCTTCTTTAGATTTTAGATGACCATGTTTATCTGTGTATATAAATGGGCCTATAAAAGTTCCGTAGTACCATTTGTCTCTATGATCTTTACCGTGTTCAAGCAAGATTACTTTCTTACCTCCTCTCGCTAAATCACGTGCTACTGTTGATCCACCTGGGCCACTTCCAACTACTATTGCATCATAATAATTATTTTTAATATCATTTATTAATTCAAATACATTTAAATTTTGCTTTATAGCCTTTGGGCGTTTTTGATTAGATTTTTTACCGTTTATCATCGCAATATTTATTGGATTTATTTATTTAAATATTTATAAATCCTTAATCAAGAATATTTCATTCTAACATTTCATATTAATATAAAAATTACCTTACTTTGATATTCTATAAGTTAATGGATTATGAGATTCATTTTACTTAAACGTAATTTAGTGTATTGCCTTTTTCAGAAAATCGATTCTCTTCTAATAACCATATCAACTATTCTGTATGCATGTGTATATTGCGTTCTATTTTTTTAACCTACTACTTAATGCCCCTGCAGCAACGATCATGGGTGAAAGTACAGGGCTAAATGGTGGTGAGTAGGCCAAATCCGCATTCTCCATATCTTGACATGTTAACTTGCCAAGCAAAGCTGTTGCAGCGATATCAATCATCTTATCCGACACGCCAGGTCCAACTATTTGAGCGCCTAGTAGTCTGCCATCATTTTTATTCGCAATAAGTTTTATGTTTAATTCTTTACCGCCAGGATAATAACGAGCACGATCGCCCTTAGTCATGGAGACTGATATTGGCGATAGTCCTGCTTTAACGGCTGCTGTTTCAGAAAGTCCTGTCATCGCAACGTTCAATTCAAAAGATTTAAATACTGATGTGCCGAAAGCACCAGGAAATTCAGCATTACCACCAGCAGCATTGTCACCCGCAACCCTACCTTGTAGATTTGCAATATCCCCTAGAGGGATCCAAGTTGTTTCACCTGTTACTCTATCAATGGTTTCGCAGCAATCCCCTGCAGCATAAATATTTTTGAAATTCGTTTCCATTTTCGTATTGACGGCAATTGCACCTGTTTTACCAATCTCAATACCGCAATCTTTTGCCAATTCAATGTTTGGTTTGACACCAATTGCAATAACGACAATATCAGCATCAATAATACGACCAGATTCTGTTACAACCGAAGTAGCTTTGTCGGCACCATTAATGCTGACTATGCCATCACCAAGAATTAACTCGATATTATTTTCAATTAAATGATTGTGGACTAGCTCTGCCATTTCAGGATCAAAGCGCGGTAAAATTCGCTCAAACTTTTCAACAATTGTTGTAGATATATTCAAGATGTGAAATGCTTCCGCGAGTTCAAGTCCAATGTATCCTGCACCAACGATCACTGCATTTTTAGGTTTAATTGAATCGATGGCTGAAGTAAACCGATCTAATTCGCTAATTGATCTTAAGGTCACTACACCTTCTAAATTAATGCCTTCAATAGGAGGAACAATAGCTCTGGCTCCAGTTGCTATAATTAATTTATCATAGTCAAATGTGCTTTCTTCGTCCTTTTCCATATCTAAAACAGTTAATTGACTTGCTTTACTATTAATTTTTTT
>JAJFIL010000078.1 GCA_021774965.1 Alphaproteobacteria bacterium | reverse complement strand
GGGTCTTATCGCTCAAAGCCTTAGAGTTCCCGCCGAGTAGAGGGCAAGCGGCATCGATTGCGGAGCCAGATCACGCCGAAGATGTCGCTCAAGGAAACCCAGAGGCGGCCCAGATTGGTGTATTTCGACTGGCCGGTGTTCCGCTCGCGATGACTGACATCCACATGGGAAATCTCATAGCCCTCGCGCAGCATCAAGGCGGGCAAAAAGCGGTGCATATGATCGAAATAGGGAAGCCGCAGATAGGCTTCGCGCTCAAACAGTTTCAGCCCACAGCCGGTGTCCCGCGTGCGATCACGCAAAAGAAACCCGCGCACCCCGTTGCCAAAGCGGGACGCAAGACGCTTGGACAATGTGTCCTGTCGCTTTTCACGCTGGCCTGCCACCATGCGTTCATTCTCATGCCGCTCGCTGCGGTCATAGTGCGCAATAAGGTTTGGAATATCAGCCGGGTTATTCTGCCCGTCCCCATCCAGGGTGGCGATCAATGCTCCACGAGCGCAGATTACGCCGGAGCGCACAGCAGAGCTTTGTCCGCAATTGGTGTCATGAGCGATGACGCGCAATTCCGGGGCACCTTCCTTGGCTGCTGTTAATGCTGCCAACGTGCCGTCTGAACTGAGGTCGTCCACGAAAAGAACCTCAAACGCCTCGACCCCGCGCAAGGAGGCGGTGATCTCGTCCAGCAACATCTGGACATTCCCTTCCTCGTTCATCACCGGGATAACCACGGAAATTCGAGGGGCAGATGTGAGGTCGGATGCAGTCATAAAAGCTCTCGCGCCGAAATCGGACAGTTTTGCTGTTTCTATGCAAAGGCCCTGCCGAAAAAGGCGGGCCCTTTGCCAGAAAGTGGCCATTTGGCGCCTCTATCCCATGGCCCCTGCCCAAGCGCAAGGCGCAGTAGTTAAAGAGGCCCAAGCCTCGGTGGTTAAGCTCGCTCCGTCTCCGGGCTTGCGCGAGGCTTGCAGATAGGGAAAACCTGTGGGATCGAAAGGGATAATTCGGCAGGGAGCTTCCCTCGAGGCCTCCCAAGTTCTGGCTTGAAAAGGTAAATCGCATCCATGACCAGCGCTGTTTCAAGCGGGATAGACGGGTTAATCGCCCGTGGGATGGCTTTTGCCGATCTGCGTCCGCGCCTGGCTATTGTTCTGGTGTGCTTGGCGGCCCTTTTGCCCGGGTTCTTTACCACACCGCCGCTGGATCGGGACGAAAGCCGATATGCCCAGGCCAGCCGCCAGATGCTGGAAACCGGCGATTTTGTGGAAATCCGCTATCAGGATGAAGCCCGCAACAAAAAGCCCGCTGGCATCTATTGGATGCAGACCGTCACCGCCAGCCTGTTTGGTGGGGCCGAGGCAGCCCCCATCTGGGCCTATCGTATTCCGTCGCTTCTAGGAGCCATCGGCGCGGCGTTGGCCACATTCTGGGTGGGCGGCGTGCTGTTCAATCGGCGCGTGGCCTTATTGGGCGCTCTGCTTCTGGGGACATCCTTGCTCACCGTCGTAGAGGGGCACATCGCCAAGACCGACGCCATGTTGCTATTCACCGTGGTCCTGACCATGGGAGTGATGGCCCGCGCCTATCTGAGCGCCCGGCGCGGGGAGGCAAAACCAGGCTGGGGGCTTACAACGCTTTTCTGGGTGTCTATGGGTGTTGGTGTTCTGATCAAAGGGCCCATTACGCCCATGATCTGCGGGCTCAGCTTTCTGGCACTGGTTCTTATGGATCGCGACATCAAATGGGGCGCGCGGCTAAGGCCCCTCACCGGCATATTGATTATGGCGTTAATCGCAGCTCCCTGGCTCCTGGCCATATGGATAGCCACCGATGGCGCGTTCTTCATGGAAGCCGTGGGCAATGACATGCTGGGCAAGGTCGGCTCGAGCCAGGAACGCCATGGGGGCATCCCGGGCTATCATCTCTTGCTGCTCAGCATCATGTTCTTTCCAGCATCCTTGTTTGTTTGGCCTGCTTTGCGGCAGGCCTGGGATGACCGACGGAATGATGCGGTTCGGTTCTGTATCGCCTGGATCATCCCCACCTGGCTGCTCTTTGAGCTGACCTCCACAAAGCTCCCGCACTATGTGCTGCCCACCTATCCGGCCTTGGCACTGTTGGTGGCAAGCTTTGTAACCGGCGCTTCCGCAGGGGCGTTCCCCACCTGGCGCAAAATCAGCATTGCTCTGTTTGCGCTGGTGGCAAATCTTCTGGCCATCGCTTCGTTCGTAACCCCGATTGTCTATGGCAATGGACCTGTCTGGTGGAGCTTGCCCTTGGCGCTCCTGATTTCATTTGCCAGCTTCTGGGTGGCGCGGGCAGCGTGGAACGCGCCGGACGAACGCACTAGCCTGCGCGGCCTTGTTGCCGGCGTGTTGACCATGGGCATTGTCTTTCAGATCACTCTGCCCCTACTCACGGATTTCGGCTTATCGCCAATGCTGGCACAAGCCGTTGAGCGACATATGGGACCGGGAGATCCTGCCACCGTATCTGCGGGCTACACAGAGCCCAGCCTGGTCTTCGCTCTGGGCACAGACACAGTACTAATACATCCCGAAGCCGCGGCAGAACATTTGGCCCAAACACCAGGCGCTGTAGCTCTAGTTATTGGCCGAATGAATGAGCGCTTTCTTGCCCGCGCGGCAGAACTGGAAATGAATGTGGAACTTCGCGAGGTGGTGTTGGGATATAACTATTCCGGCGGCGACCGCCTTGAAATTTCTGTTTATCGCCGCACTGAAGCAGTCGGCACCAATAATGAGGTCAGCCAATGAACCAGCCGACCCAACCCAAAGGTGACATCCCCCTGCCGTTCTGGGTGAATTGGCACCTGATGCTGAGCTGGCGTCAAGGCACGCTGACTTTTATCGCAGCCCTGACCCTTGCCCGTGTTTGGCTGTTGTTTCTCAGCCCCTTTGATTTGGGGCCGGACGAAGCGCAATATTGGTCCTGGTCTCGCGATTTTGCCTTCGGATATTTCTCCAAGCCCCCCATGATCGGTTGGGTCATCGGCCTTACGACGGCAGCTTGCGGCGCAGGGGAGGCTTGCGTACGCCTGTCAGCGCCCCTGTTTCATGGCTTTACCGCCATGATGTTATTCTTCCTTGTACAGAAGATGTTTGATGATCGCGTCGCGTTCTGGACCAGCGTGCTTTACGTCACGCTGCCCGGCGTCTGGTTTTCGTCCGGTTTGATTACCACCGATGTGCCGTTACTCTTTTTCTGGTCCATCTCTCTGTTCGCGCTTTGGAGCCTGCGCGAGAGCCCTGCCTGGAAGTGGGCGGCTTTGTTGGGACTTGGCATTGGGCTTGGGCTATTGAGCAAATATGCCATGCTTTATTTCATTGGTGGCATGGTGCTGGCCGCTACCTTTGACCGGCAAACCCGAGCAGCCCTTCTCTCTTCTCATGGCATCGTTGTTGCCGCCATTGCCCTCGCATTGTTTGCACCAAACATCTGGTGGAACGCAGCTCACGATTTTTCCACCGTCACCCATACTGCCGCCAATGCCAATGTGACCTCTGGCAATCTCTTTAATATTGAAAAGCTGTTGGAATTTCTGGGCGGGCAGTTTGGTATCTTCGGACCTTTCCTTTTTGGCGCGCTTCTGGTGGCCATTGGCAGTTTTATCTGGGCATGGCGCAAAGGTCGCGCGGTCGATGTCCGCTACCTATGGCTTGCCGCCTTTGTCGTGCCAGCGCTGATAGTCGGCATCACGCTTGGCTTTATCTCTCGCGCCAATGCAAACTGGGCCGCCACGGCCTATGTGGCCGGGACGGCGCTGGTTGCGGTCTGGCTGTTCGAGACCCGCGCACGGGCGCTACTGCCCGCCTCTTTCTTTCTGCACAATGCAGCAGGCTTACTGATGGTCCTCTTTGTAGTGACCCCCTCTCTGATCACAACGCTGCACAGGGAAAACGATTTCAAGCGGGTGCGCGGCTGGGAAGAGATTGGCAAGTTTGTAGAAGTGCGCGCCAATGCCGGTCGCGAGGGCACACCTTATTCTGCTGTCCTGACAAATGATCGCCTGACCTTTGGGGAACTTCTCTACTATGCCCCGGACCTTGCTGTGCCCCTGACTATGTGGGACGCCAACGGCGTGGCCGAAAACCATTTCGAACTTACCGCGCCTTTCACCGAAGCCCAGGATGACAATGTCTTGCTGGTCGGGCGAGGCCGCCGTGTCGAACGCATTACAGCTCACTTTGAGAATGTCGAGGAAATTGAAGTTCTGCCCATCGATATCGGTGGCGGGCGTACACGCGTCTATACGCTCTATGCTGTTTCAGGCTTGATTGAGGCTGAGTAAGCCTCCGCGACACGCGTTTCGTCAGCAGCTTCGAATGCCGATCCCCGTTTGACATCCAGCCCTTGCCGCTATTTGTTAGGTTCCTCACCTTGGGCCCACTTGGGCCCAAAGGCCTGCCCCGAACCATGATGGAACCACCATGAGCAATTATCCTGCGTATATTCTCTTGATCGGCTCGGCCCTGGGCCTTGTTTTTATGAGCCTGCAGCGAGATGACGTAGCGGTTCCGCCACGCCCGGCAGAGGTTGCGCAAACCAGCACCGTCGAGGAAGCCCTTGAGGAGCCTATCGCGCCCGAGACCATCGACGCTTCCACCGCAGACAACACGGCTGCCTTTTATGCCCTTGCAGAAGCTGCCTTCGCGGATGAGCTTTCCCGCAGCCCGGAGTTCCTGACCCAATTGGGCCGCCGCGAACGCTATGGCGAGTGGGACGATTATTCAGATAATCAGTATGCTGTGCAGATTGAGCGAGACACCTATTGGCTGGAGCAGCTCCACGAGATTGACTACAGCCTCCTGCCCCCGGATGCCCAAATCTCCTATCTGATATTTGAAGAACGGGCCCAGCAGCGCGTTGTTGCGAGCGAGTTTTACCGTAACAATTATCCCATCAATCATCGCCGCTCATTGGTCAGCTCTGCCAATTCTTTCCTCGCCAATCGCCATCAGATCGCAGACATCTCCGATGCGGAAGCCTATATCGCGCGTATCAGGGGCCTTGAGGCGGCTTTTGCTCAAATCAGCGAAGCTGTCCGCACACGGGTTGCCTACGGCACCCATCCACCGGCCTTTATGTATCCTGCAACCATTGGCGAGGCCCGAGGTCTGGCCGCCCTGGCGACCGAAAGTGAATACACCAATCACCCCATCATGATTGACTTTGCCGCCAAGGTAGAAGCGCTGGATATTTCGGATGACGAAAAGGCCGAGTTGATTTCATCGGCGCGAACAGCAATCCTGGTGCCCCTTGCGCGCGGGTATGCTGGCCTCATCGCGACCATGGAAGAAGCACAAGTTCATGCCACCTCGGATGAGGGCATTTGGAGGCACCCTGACGGGGAGGCCTATTACCAGGTCTTGATGCGCCAACGTCTCGGCTCAGATATGACGGCAGCCGAGGTTCATGACTATGGGCTGGCTGAAGTCGCTCGCATTCGCGCCGAAATGGAAGGGATCATGGTGCAGGTGGGTTTTGAAGGCACGTTGGATGAATTCTTTGTCCATCTAAATGAAGTAGATGAGTTTCGCTACACCGACGACGACGCGGGTAGAGCTGCCCATATGGCGGATATGGAAGCGGCCTTAACCCGCGTAAATGCGGTGGCACCGGAGTATTTCAATTCCATTCCCCAGGCCCCAGTAGAGATCCGCCGGGTGGAGCCTTATCGCCAGGCCAATGCAGGACGGGCGTTTTATACCCGCCCGGCGCCGGATGGCTCTACGCCCGGTATCTTCTACGCCAATCAACGGCTCATGGATAATTGGCGCACCTGGCACGTGGACACGTTGGTGTTCCACGAGGCTGTCCCCGGACACCACTTTCAGATCGCCACCGCACAGGAGCTGACAGGTATTCCTACCTTCCAGAACTATGTGGGCTTTGGCGTCTTCAACGAAGGCTGGGCGCTTTACACCGAGCGCCTTGCCTCGGAGCTTGGTCTTTTGTCGGACCCTTATGCGGATTTTGGTCGGCTGAATGCAGAGCTGTTCCGCGCCGTGCGTCTGGTGGTGGATACGGGCATTCATTATCACCGCTGGGATCAGCAACAGGCGTTGGAATATATGCAGGCCAATTCTGCGCTGGCGGACAATTTTGTGGCGGGGGAAATTCGCCGCTACATGGTTTGGCCCACCCAGGCGCTTTCCTACAAAATGGGCATGTCAGAGATTCTGCGCCACCGCGCGCGGGCCCAGGAAACGCTGGGAGAGACCTTTGATATCCGCGAATTCCATAGCGTCATCATTGGTTCGGGCTCCGTTCCTATGCCGGTTCTGGACGAAATGGTGGATCGATATATTGCAGCTGCACAGTCGAACTAAACCCTGATTGCAGATCCGTGAGACCCGGGCGTTTGACACAAACCCCCGGGCCCTATTTGTTATGCCCCAAGTGAGGCCCACCGAGACGGGTCTGAGACAAGGGCATCGGGTCATGGCACTCGGTGACCAGATTGGGGAACGCACATGCGCACGCATATCTCTCTTTTAGTGATCGGCCTGACGGCTCTTCTGCTTTCCGCCTGCGGCCAGTCCGACAACGCCGAAACAGAAACAAGCGAAGCTGAAGCAACTACCGCTACGGCACCGGAGGCGGTTCCAGTGCCGGAAGTTGATACAGAATCTGAAGGGGCACGCCTGAACGCATTTTTTGCTGAGGAGTTTGAAGCAGGGTTGATGCGCAGCCCCGAGCGTCTAACCTACCAAGGTCGCAAAGAGCGCATGGGCGAATGGGATACGCGCACAGACACCAACACCATTGAGGAAACACGTCTTGCTCAGGCCTCCCTCGATCAACTGCACGAATTTGATTTCGATGCGTTAAACGAAGCCGATCAGCTTTCCTACCAAGTCTATGAATACGGCATGGAACGGCGCATCGAGGCAGCCGGGTTTTTCCGCCTCGCCTATCCCGTCACGCAGATGTATTCCTTCCCCGCCCAGTCACAGTTGATGCTTGTGCGTTATCACACCGTCGAAACCGTAGAAGACGCCGAGGCCTACATCTCTCGGCTGCGCAATTATGAGACCGCCATGGGCCAGGTTGCCGCATTGATCAGGGACCGGACGGACTTGGGCGTGCTGCCTCCCACGTTCACCTACCCCATGGTCTTGACCGTTGTTGAAGAAGCCATCAGTGGCGCACCCTTTGATGATGGAGAAGCCTCAACACTGCTCAAAGATTTTACCGGCAAAGTAGAGGCGTTGGATATTTCTCAGGAAGAAAAAGACCGGCTGCTGGCTGAGGCAACAGGTGCCATGGTTGGGCCTATGGCGCGCGGATTTCGCGATGTTGCCTCTGCCCTTCATGAGGCCATTCCTCTTTCCACCACGGAAGATGGCGTTTGGCGCCTTCCCAACGGCGATGCCTATTACGCCGAGCGTGTGCGGGCCAACACCCAAACAGATATGACCCCGGACGAAATTCACGATTGGGGGCTGGTCGAGGTTGCCCGCATTCATGACCAGATGCGGGAGATCATGGTCGAAGTTGGCTTTGAGGGCACCCTGCAGGAATTCTTTGTTCACATGCAGACCAATCCAGACAATTTCTATCCCAATACGGATGAAGGTCGCGAGGCGTTTCTTACCGATGCGCGGGCCATGACGGATGAGCTGATGGCGCGCACGCCGGAGTTCTTTAATCTGCTGCCCCAGGCACCCATGGAAGTGCGCCGTGTGGAAGCCTTTCGCGAAGAGATGGGCACCATTGCTCATTATAATCGCCCGGCACCCGATGGCTCGCAGCCAGGTATCTACTATGCCAATCTGCGCACCATGGATCTGTGGCCACGGCACATCATGGAAGCCATCACCTATCATGAGGGCGTTCCGGGACACCATTTCCAGATCGCGTTGATGCAGGAACTTGAAGGCCTTCCCGATTTCCGCACCCAAGGCATGTTCCGCAACACGGCCTTTGTCGAAGGCTGGGGGCTTTATTCCGAACTGGTGGCGCACGATATGGGTTTTTATGAAGATCCCTATTCAAATTTTGGGCGCCTGGCGACGGACATCTGGCGCGCCGTGCGCCTGGTGGTGGACACGGGCATGCATCACAAACGCTGGACCCGTCAGGAAGCCTACGATTACATGTTGGAGAATTCCGCACTTTCCGCTGGCGTCGTCGAAGCCGAGATTAATCGCTATATCATTTGGCCCGGTCAAGCGCTGGCCTATCGCGTAGGCAAGCAGCGCATTCTTGATCTTCGAGGCGAGGCGCAAGAGGCGTTGGGGGATGAGTTCGATATCCGCTATTTCCACGATGCGGTTCTAAGCTCCGGCGCAGTACCGCTTCCTATCTTGGAAGCAAACGTACGCCGCTATATCGAGCAGGAGCTCGCAGACTGATTTGGTCACGGCCAACAACGAAACAAATGGACGGAAAAATGCCTGAGGAGGGCATGAGATGAGTATTGGTAAATCACTTTTGTTGAGCAGCGCCGCGGCACTGTTGTTGATGGGTTGCGGCGAGCAGGAAGCGACCTCAAGTCCCGAGCAAGCAGCAGGAACCGATTCTCAGGCGATGACCGAAGTCGTTGCGATGAGCCAAAGTGAGCACCTAGCCGTCTTCTTCAATGACTTTTTTGAAGACCGAATTCTGCACAGCCCTGAATCGGCAACCCGTCTTGGGCGCAGTGAAGGCATGGGAGAATGGTCTGACCTCTCCGACGATGGTGCCATTGAAAACGTTATCCGCACCCAAGCCTGGTTAGATCGCCTTGAATCTGAGTTCGACTACGACACATTGAACGAGGCCGATCAGGTCAGCTATCTGATCTTTGAAGAGCAAGCCAATAACACCATTGAGGCAGTCAACTTTTTGCGCCAGCAGTATGCTGTCACCCAAATGTTTCCTTTCCCGGCCAGCTCCATTCGGGTCTTGACCCAGATCCATCAGGTAAATTCCGTGAGTGATGCGGAGGCCTACATTTCGCGCCTTCAAAATTACGAGATAGCCCTGAACCAACTGGCGCAAGTCATCCGGGACCGAACCGAATTTGGCACCTTGCCCCCAGGTTTTGTTTATCCGCAGGTCAAAGCCATGGTGGATGCGGTCTTGACTGGTGCGCCCTTTGATGACGGCGAGCCTTCAACTCTGTTGGCTGATTTCACGGCCAAAGTCGGAGCACTGGACATCAGCCAGGAAGAGAAGGACCGCCTTCTGTCTGAGGCCATCGCCGCCATGGTCACCCCTATGCGTGCTGGCTTTGAGAACGTGAGCGCTGCACTGGACGAGGCCATTCCGCTGACGTCCCATGAAGATGGCGTCTGGCAGGTGCCCAATGGGGAGGCCTACTATGCCTATCGGGCACGGCGGTTTTCTGAATCGGAATTAAGCCCGGCTGAAATTCATGAATATGGCCTCTCTGAGGTTGCCCGCATTCAAGGCGAGATGCAGGCCATTATGGATGAAGTGGGCTTTGAAGGTAGCTTGCATGAGTTCTTTGCCTTCGTCATGGCTTGGGAAGAGAATTATTACCCCGATACGGATGAAGGTCGCGCGCAGTTTATCGCGGACTCAACAACCATGACGGATCAAATCATGGCAGCCACGCCGGAGTGGTTCAATCTTCTGCCTGAAGCAGCTTTGGAAGTGCGCCGCATTGAGCAATACCGCGAGAGTGTATCTCCCGTGGCTCACTATAGCTCCCCGGCACTGGATGGCTCGCGCCCGGGCATCTATTACGCAAACCTGCTCACCATGGAAGATTGGCCGCGGCATACCATGGAAACCATCACCTATCACGAAGCCGTTCCGGGCCACCATTTCCAAAATGCTATTGAACAGGAATTGGAAGACGTGCCCGACTTCCGCAAGCACTTCTTCTTCTCCTTTGCCTATGGCGAAGGCTGGGGGCTCTATGCCGAAGGGCTCGCTCGGGAGATGGGCTTTTTCGAAGACCCTTATTCGGAGTTTGGCCTCCTGACATCCCAGCTCTGGCGTTCTGTGCGTCTGGTTGTGGACACGGGCATTCATCATCACCATTGGACCCGCTCACAAGCCTATGACTACATGACGGCCAACACGGCGCTGGCCGAAGGCGTTGTTCGGTCTGAAACGGATCGCTATGTGGTGTGGCCCGGGCAGGCATTATCCTATCGAATGGGTTCGCGGCGCATTTATGAGCTTCGTGCTCACGCGCAAACATCTCTTGGCGACGAGTTTGACATTCGCGATTTCCACGACGTGGTGCTGGGCAACGGCAGCGTGCCTATGCCAGTGCTTGAGCGCTTAGTGCAGAGCTACATCGACGAAGAGCTGGCAAACTAGCTCCCAAAACTCGCGATGGCTTTCAGGAAAGCCTCATTTTCTTCCGCTGTCCCAATGGTAACGCGCAAGGCGTTTGCCGGTGGGATGGCGCGGATGATGATGCCGTGGGATTTCAGGTGATCGTCTAATTCGGTCCACGTGCCCATGCTTGAGGGCACGCGGAAGAAGGCAAAGTTGCCGACACCTTCCGTTACCTCGAAGCCAAGCTCCCGAAGTTGATCGTTTACCCGGGGCAGCCACTCGCTGTTGTGGGCAAGAGAGGCTTTGAAGCTTTCCTCATCGGCCAAGGCAGCGATGGCGGCAGCTTCGGCCGGAACAGAGACCGCAAAGGGCGCGCGGATACGGCCAACGGCACCGATCACATCGTCAGGACCATAGGCCCAACCCACGCGCAAGCCAGCGAGAGCGAACATCTTGGAGAACGTTCGCGTCATCACTACGTTGTTGGCACCGCTCTCAATTGAGGCGTCCACAATGTCTGCTCCGGCGGTGTAGGCTGGATCATCGACATACTCCGCATAGGCACTATCGAGTACCAACAAACACTCTGATGGCAGGCCTGCGCGCAAGCGCTCTACTTCACCTTTGGGAAGATAATGCCCTGTAGGATTATTGGGGTTGGCGAGATAGACCAGTTTGGTCTTTACATTCGCAGCCTCGAGGAGCGTATCAATAGAGACCGCATCTCCATCCATGGCCGCATGCACCGGTGTTGCGCCAACTGAATGGCTGGCAATCTGGTACATGGGAAATGTCAGTGTAGGAAATAGAACTTCGTCGCCTTCACCAGCGTAGGCCTGGCACAAAAGATCCAGCAAATGATCAGAGCCTGTACCTGTCAGAATGCGATCCGCCTTCAGGTCCCAGTGATCTGCCAAGGCCTTGCGCAGCTTGGCCGACGATGGATCCGGATAAAGCTGCATGTCTGTCGCAGCCGCCTTATAGGCTTCCAATGCTTTTGGGCTGGGGCCGAGTGTGTTTTCGTTGGACGAAAGCTTGATCACCCGAGCGACACCTTCAAGCTGGCTCTGGCCTGCCTGATAGGGATCGATCTTGAGAAGGCTTGGCCGAATGTTCGGTGCCATGTCTCTTATTTCCTTTCCATGGTGACTGTATCACCCAGTTTAATTGCGCCCGGCTTTAGAACCTTTGTCCGGCAACCGCCGCGCCAGTCCTGAACCAGCGCCTCTTTCAGGCCAACATATGCCTGGTCCATCATTGCGCAAGGATCGGTCTCGCTCATCACTTCTAGAACCACGTCCCCAATGGTGATGATCGCACCAGTACTTTCGTTAAACTCCATGCCGTCCACCAGCACGTTGGCGCGCCGAGCTGACCAGTCCAGCTCCGAGGCTGGCTTGAGATCGTTCATGGTCGCTGCCCAGGCTTCTTTGGAGACAAGCGTGATCTGTGCATTTTTCATGGTGCCGCGGAGATCACCTTCGATGCCGCGCTCCACGCTGACATTGGCCTCGGAAATCTGCTCCAATTCTCCACGGAGCTTTTCCTTGCGCTGCATATCGAGAACCTTGCCGGTCTTGATTGGCATCACCTACTACTCCGCATCCGCTTGAGCTTCTGGCGCTGCGGCAGCGAATGCGGCATGAGCACGAGCCGCCTTGTCATAGCTGCGCAGCCGCGGATAAGCGTCCAGGTCCACGCCCCAGCGACGGGCGTTATAGAATTGTGGAACCAGACAAGCATCCGCCATACTTGGCAGCTCTCCAAAAAGATAAGGCCCATCATTGTCACGCCGTGCAACGCTTGTCTCCAATGCTTCGAACCCCAGTGACATCCAATGGGTCATCCAATCAAGACCGCTGCTTTCTTTTAAATCAAATGTTGCTGCCAAATGTTTCATGACGGCCAAATTGTTTATCGCATGAAGCTCACACGCAACGGTCATGGCAAAGGCGCGCGCCTGAGCACGGGCCACGGGATCGGCCGGTAGGATCGCGGGATCGGGATAGACCTCTTCGAGGTATTCCATAATGGCAATGGACTGGTTTAGCGCTGTGCCATCATCCAGCACCAGAGCCGGAATTTTCCCCTGAGGGTTTATGGCTTTAAATTCGGGGAGGTTGTTCTGCCCACCATCCTTGACCAGATGAACATATTCGTGTGTCGCCTCAATACCCTTGAGGTTCAGCGCAATGCGAACGCGATAGGCCGCTGTTGAGCGCCAGTAATCATAGAGTTTCATTGAGAACACCTCGACTGAGCGAAGTTCAAGCTCCGCTATGCATGGGAGCTTACGCTCCGGGGTATTGTTTTACGACCTGATCAATTGACCCGAATATATCATTGCCTTGCTCATCAGCCATTTCAATGCGGACCGTGTCGCCGAACTTCATGAACGGGGTTTTGGGCGCACCGTCATTGATGGTTTCGATCATGCGGATCTCTGCAATGCAGGAATACCCTACCCCGCCTTCGCTAATCGGTTTGCCCGGCTCACCATCCAGCTTGTTGGAAACTGTGCCAGAGCCGATGATCGCGCCAGCCCCCAAAGGCCGGGTCTTGGCCGCATGTGCAATAAGCGTCGGGAAATTAAAGGTCATGTCCACGCCCGCATCAGGCTCACCGAATTTCGTGCCATTGAGATAGGACCGCAGCGGCAGGTGCACTTTGCCGCCGCGCCAGGTGTCCCCAAGCTCATCGGGCGTTACTGCAACCGGCGAAAAGGCGCTGGAAGGTTTCGCCTGGAAGAAGCCAAAGCCCTTGGCCAGCTCGCCCGGGATGAGCCCCCGCAAGGAAACGTCATTGACCAGCATAAGCAGACGAACATGTTTTCCCGCATCGTCTACCGAGATACCCATGGGCACATCGCTGGTGATGACGGCGATCTCTGCCTCATAGTCGATGCCCCAGCCATCATCGGTGGGCATGACTATATCATCTTGCGGTCCCAAAAATGTATCCGAGCCCCCTTGATACATGAGGGGGTCGGTCCAGAAGGTTTCCGGCATTTCAGCGTTGCGCGCCTTGCGCACCAATTCCACGTGATTGACGTAAGCTGATCCATCCGCCCACTGATAACTGCGCGGCAGGGGAGAGGCGCACTCGCTTTGATCAAAAAGCATGGGATCAGACACATTGCCCGCATTCAATTCGCTATAGGCGCTTTCAAGGCGCGGGGCGAGAACGTCCCAATCATCCAGCGCTGCCTGCAAAGTTTTGGCGATGGCAGGCACAGGAGCACATGTCTTAAGGTCGCGGGCCACGACAACCAATTGGCCGTCGCGGGAGCCGTCTTTCAGGGTAGCGAGTTTCATTAGTCGTCTTGTCCTTGCCAACTCTTGTGATAGTCAGCCCACTCAACGCGTGCCGCCCCTTCTCCTACCTCAAGTGGGGCCCGCGTGTCGATCATCACGGCATACTCATTCGTTCCCGGCTTGGACTGCTTATAGGCATTCTTGAGCGCCTTGGGGTGCGGGCCATGGGTAAAGCCGGTGGGATGGAAACTCATCATGCCCGGGTGGATATTGTCCCGGGAGAAGAAATCCCCTGCGTGATAGAACAGCACCTCGTCATAATCGTCATTGTTATGGAAGAACGGCACTTTCAGTGCATCTTCATCGGTCTCAAACGGACGGGGCACAAAGGTGCAAACGATGAAACCATTACCCACAAAGGTCGAATGCGCCGAGGGCGGCAAGTGATACCTGTGAGACATGAGCGGACGGATGTCCCGCACATTGATACGCACCACGGAAAGGTCTCCCTTCCAGCCCACCGCATCCAGCGGATTAAACGGGAAGGTCACCGTGGAAAGCTCATTCAGGCGTTTGACCTTTACTTGCCATTCACCGGGCGTGGTCGCCTGAGCCTCGAACGCATCGTCAAGTTTTGGCACATCCAACATCGCGGGATCAAAGATGGCATGGGGGCCCAGAATGCCCTTGTCCGGCAACTGGTAGGTGCCATTGGTGCTCTCGATTAGCAAAGCCGTGAGGGGCTCAGCACATTCAAAACGCCAGGAGGTCGAGCGCGGGATGACGATGTAGTCCCCTGCCTCAAAGCTGAGGTGGCCATAGTCACAGAACAGCTCGCCCGTACCCTTGTGCACAAAGATCAGTTCATCGCCGTCAGAGTTCCGAGCCAGATGATCCATCTTGCCAGACGTGTTCCACAGGCGGATTTGCGTTGAGCCATTGTGCAGAACGTCGGCGGCATCCCACGGGGAGGCACCAGGGCCGTCAAGCTTGGAAAGATCGAACGCACGCGGGCGCAAAGGCCCCTCCCAGCTGGTCCAACCTGTGGGCACATTGCGATGATACATGTGGGTGGCCGGGCCGAAGAAACCCTCGCGCCCCATTTCACGCTCATAGGTGCCGTCAGGAATTTTAGCGTGCGCCTGACGGGAGGCCTTGCCTTCCGTGCGGGGGAACGAAATGTCATTGCGAGCCATGATCAGCTCTCCTTTTCCAAAATGAGATTCCGAGGGCCAGAACCATGGCTTGAGCCATTGTAGCACCCCAGCTATCCACGGCGTTTCCAAAGACAGCCCACAAGGGATTGCCGACCGCAGCATTCATAATCGGTTGGCGAAAGAGCATGCCTTCGACCAAAAGCAACAAGAGCCCGAGCGAGATACCCTTTACCCACCAGGCAGAACCCGGCAACTTCTCCCAAAGCCCAACTGCAACAAGCATTACCCCCGTTGTTGGCAGGAGTATCGTGCCCCATGCGAGAACCATGACCCAAGGCACTTCTGTTGGCGTTCGCCACTGGATCACTGCAAGCTCGCTGTTGCGAGCCTCGAGCAACGCCTCATACCATTCCTGCAACGGCACATGGACGGCCATTGAAACAAGCGCCGCCACAATGACGGCACCTGCCAAGATCAACCAACGTGGCATCATGGGCCAGATCACTCGGTTTCGGCTGTGTCTTCCAGAACGCCGCGGCGAACCTGGTCCCGCTCCATGGACTCAAAGAGCGCCTTGAAGTTGCCTTCGCCAAATCCATCGTCGCCCTTGCGCTGAATGATTTCAAAGAAGACAGGACCGATCACTGTTTCGGTGAATATTTGCAGCAGGATCTTGCCATCGGGTGCGCCATCCACCAACACGGCGCGCTTTTTGACCTCATCAAGCGGCTCGCCATGGCCGGGAAGACGTTCGTCCAGCATTTCGTAATAGCTGTCCGGCGGAGGGGTCATGAACTTGACGCCGTTGGCGGCCAACGCATCCACCGTATCATAGATATTATCCGTAGACAGAGCGATGTGCTGAATGCCTTCACCATTGAAATCCACCAGGTATTCTTCGATCTGGCTTTTATCATCGGAGCTTTCGTTGATGGGGATGCGGATCTTGCCATCCGGCGCCGTCATGGCGCGGGATTTAAGACCCGTCAGCTTGCCTTCGATATCGAAGAAGCGTACTTCGCGGAAATTGAACAGGTCCTCGTAGAACGTGCCCCAATAATCCATACGGCCGCGATAAACATTATGTGTCAGGTGATCCACGTCCACCAGACCGCAGCCATGTGGGTTCTTGTCCACGCCGGGAAGATATTCGAAATCCACGTCATAGATCGAAGGGCCCTTGCTATCGACCAGATAGATCAAGCTGCCGCCGATACCTTCGATGGCCGGGATGTTCAGCTCCATGGCACCCACCGGGTCTGCCACAGCGGTCGCGCCATTCTTGATCAAGGCATCATAGGCCGCGCTGGCATTCTCAACACGGAAAGCCATGGCGTTGGCACCGGCTTTATGTTCCTTGTTGAAGCGCTTGGCGCGGGGGCTGGCTTCCAGATTGATGATGAAGTTCACGCCGCCCTGACGCCACAGTTCCACATTTTTGGAGCGGTGGTGGGCAATCTTGATAAATCCAAGCTGAGTGAAGAGCTCACCTAACAGCTTTGGGTCTTCGGCTGTGTATTCAACAAACTCAAAGCCGTTCAGGCCCATGGGGTTTTCCCAAAGGTCTACGCGCGTTTCTTCAACATCATGGGCGACAGACATATTCTAGCTCCTTCGTCGACAAATCGGTCCCGATTTGATCGGGTTATCCAGTGGGAATTACACCGTTGCGCTTCTAACCCTCGGTAGATTTCGACCGAGCAATGTTGCGCTGCAGTGCAATAAGTGATCCTGTGACCACAATATAGGCGCACATTCACGCGATGTCCTTGCAAAGAGGCGCGAGGATACGCCACTATCCGGCAGGAAATTCGAATTTGGGGCTCATAAATGACGCAGAATGGTTTGGATCCACGGGATCGGCAGATTTTAGTGGAACTTCAGCGCAACGGGCGCATTTCCAATGTTGAGCTGGCAAATCTTGTTGGCCTGTCCCCTTCTGCCTGTCTGCGGCGCGTTCAGTCCCTGGAATCCAAGAATTACATCGACGGCTACACGGCCCGGCTGGCGCCAAAGCGCCTGGGCCTGTCGGTTACTGCCTTTGTCACCATTCAGATCGCCCAGGATCAGGAAGAAGCAACCGAGAACTTCCGCGCCACCGTGCTGGCCATGCCCCATGTGGTGGATTGCTTTGCGGTAACCGGCTCCTATGATTTCTTGCTGCGGGTCGTAGCCCCAGATCTGGAATCCTATGAGAACACCACGGTCAAACCGCTCCTCAAGATTTCTGCAGTTCGCGACCTACGCACCAACTTTGTGTTAGAGCCAGTGAAGGAAGAGGCCTGTCTTCCTCTGGGGCTTTAAGCATAAGATCTCTAGGCTTTAGGTGATTTCGCCAGGGGCAGCGCTGTTGTGTATTTAATCTGCCTCAAAACGATTGAGGACGATGCCGACGCGACGCAATCCTGGCGCAACAAATCCCCGGTCAGAAAGTGATCATAGGCTTCCATGTCGGCGACCATCACCCGCAGCACATAATCCTTGTCCCCTGTAAGCGCGTAGCACTCCATCACTTCAGGATGGCTCCGCACCCATTCCTCGAAAGTTTCCCGTTGGCCGTCTCCATGATGGCGCAGGCTCACCGTCACCACGACCTGAACCGTAAGACCCGCCTTGGCAGCATCGAGCAGGGCCACGCGAGAGCGGATGATGCCCGCTTCTTCCAGCCGCTTGATCCGGCGCCAGGCAGAGGCGGCCGAAAGCCCCACCCGCTCGCCCACTTCGGCATGGGAGAGGGCCGATTCCTTTTGCAATAAAATCAGTATCTGGCGGTCTTGCTCGTCAATCTCCATGAAACAATTGTCTCACAATTTCCTCATAAAGTGAAACAGAACATTGCAAAACTCAATACATACGCCAATTTTGAAAGGACATTCGGCCAACTCCCTGATAATCTATTTCTAGAATAATAACGCCATCAAGTGCTTATCACATTAGTCGGAGGAGCCCCCATGGACGGACCTGCCCTGGACGCCTACGTCGCAGACCACCCGGATATCAAGGCCGATTTCACCATCGACCAAGGCTGGGAGAATTACTCCGATGTAGAACATGGTGTTTGGCACCGGCTTTTTGAGCGACAGAGCAAGCTGCTGCCCGGCCGTGCCTGCAACGAGTTTTTAGACGGTGTGAAAGTTCTGGGGATGACCGAGAACAAGATCCCCAACTTTGAGGAAATGAGCGAAAAGCTGATGAAGCTTACCGGCTGGCAGGTGGTCTCGGTGCCGGGACTGGTGCCGGATGCTGTCTTTTTCGAGCACCTGGCCAATCGGCGATTTGTTTCGGGGAACTTTATTCGCACCCCGGAACAACTTGATTATCTGCAAGAGCCGGATGTTTTTCATGATGTCTATGGCCATGTGCCGCTGCTGACCAATCCCATCTTTGCGGATTACATGCAGGCTTACGGCAAGGGGGGCCTGCGGGCACTCAATCACGACTGCCTGCAAAATCTCAGCCGTCTCTATTGGTACACGGTGGAATTTGGCCTCATCAACACGCCCGAAGGAAGACGCATTTTTGGTGCGGGTATTCTTTCCTCCAAAGGCGAAAGCATCTTTTCGCTGGAGGACCCCTCCCCTAACCGCATTCACTTTAATTTGCCGCGCCTGATGCGCACCAAATACCGCATTGATGATTATCAGCAGACCTATTGGGTCATCGACAGCTTTGAAGAGCTGTTTGCTGAAACCGCGGAAAAGGACTTCGGCCCCATTTATGAGGAATTACCGGACCTGGCTCCTTATGAGCCGTGGGAGCTTTTGGCCCACGACAAGATCTACAATGAAGGCAATCAGGACCACGCGCGCGCTAAGGGCCGGATGCCTATTTACGCGACGTAAGCGAAGCTTGCACCTTGCCTCGAATTGTCTTCACCCCACCTTCCTAAAGGTCCGCTGGATATTGCGAGCATTTGGCTCTAGAATGGGTCTAAACAAAAAGATCAGGGTGTCTTGAGCCGAATGGCTCACGAGGAAAGCGAAAATTATGAGCAAGCAAAAAATCACGCTCATCGATGATTTAACCGAAGCACAACGCGCGGCCGAAGCCCGTCGCCCCTCTCGGGAAGTCGCCGAGGCGGCAGTTCGGACATTGATCCAATACGCGGGCGATGACCCGGACCGGGAAGGCCTTCAAGGCACGCCAGATCGCGTGGTGCGATCCTATGAGGAATTCTACGCTGGCTATTTCGAAAGTCCGGCGGATATTCTCAAACGCACCTTCGAGGAAGTCGAAGGATACGACGAAATGGTGCTGCTGAAAGACATCGATTTCAACAGCCATTGCGAACACCACATGGTGCCCATCGTGGGCCGCGCCCATGTGGCCTATCTGCCTAACAAGCGCGTCGTCGGCATCTCCAAACTGGCCCGCGTTGTGGACGTCTTTGCCAATCGGCTGCAGATCCAGGAAAAAATGACCTCGCAAATCGCCAACACCATCAATGATGTGTTGGAACCACGCGGCGTGGCCGTGGTCATCGAAGCGGTTCATGAATGCATGACCACCCGCGGCGTGGGTAAAAAGGACGTCAGCATGATGACCTCGACCTTGCTGGGCGCCTTCCGCGAGAACTCCGCAACGCGCGCGGAATTCATGTCTCTCATTAGCCGGTAGGACCCTCAGCACCAATCTTTTGCGCTTTTAGCGAATAATGGCAGGGTGTTTCTTTTTGTCTGGAGACGCGCCCCATGTCCCATCGCCTTGTTGAGATCATTGCACCGGAAGGTCACGGTGCCACCTTGCGGGCCATCGCGGAAAAACATGGTGCCGTGGACACCTGGATTTCAGATGCCGATGCCACAGGGCGCATTACCGCCTGGCTGCTCATGGACAAAGCCAATGTGCAGCGCTGCCTTGATGTGGTGCAGACCGCATTGGGCGGCGAAGAAAAGTGGCGCGCGGTGTTGATCCCGGTGGATGCGACCCTGCCCGCTCCCTTCGAAGAAATGGAGGACGCGGAGAAGAAGAAATCCTCCGTCTCCGCTACCCGGGAAGAGCTTTTCAATGAGGTCCAAAAGGGGGCGCAGCTGAATCAGAACTATCTGGTGCTATCGTTTCTCTCCACTGTGGTGGCAGCCATCGGCCTGATGCAAAACAATGTAGCCGTGGTCATTGGCGCCATGGTGATCGCGCCGCTGCTGGGACCAAATCTTGCCTTCGCATTCGCCACAGCCCTGGGGCACAGGGATTTAATGCTCCGTGCCCTGAAGACAAATTTTTCCGGCCTTGCCGTGATCCTGGCCTCTTCCGTCGCATTGGGGGCAATTCTTCGCCCGGAGGTTCCAACCAGCGAGCTTATGGCGCGCACGGTGGTCGGATATGACGCCATCGCCCTGGCCTTGGCCTCTGGTGCTGCTGCCGTTCTGTCGCTAACAACGGGGCTTTCGGCTACGCTGGTGGGGGTGATGGTCGCCGTAGCCCTGTTGCCGCCAGCTGCCGCCATGGGAATATTTCTTGGGGCTGGGAATTTAGGGGCGGCCACGGGAGCCGGCATGTTGCTTGCCGTGAATATGGTGTGCATCAATCTGTCAGCGCAGTTTGTGTTCTGGACCCAAGGCCTGCGCCCGCGCACATGGCTGGAGAAACAAAGCGCCAAACAATCGGCGCTACTTACCTCTGCGGTTTGGATTGTGTTGCTGATTATTCTCGCGATTGCCATCTACTATTATGACGGCGCAGCACTTGGCATTGTTCACTCGTCTTGAACGCTAGTCTTCCGCAACAACCGGCTCAGCCCAGATATCGTATTCGTCCGTGTTGGTGACCTTCACTCGAACCATGTCACCTGCCTCAAAGCCCTTGGCACCGTTGAGAAACACACAGCCGTCTATTTCTGGAGCATCCCCTGCCGAGCGGGCAATGGCCCCTTCGCCGTCCACCTCATCTATGAGCACCTCAATCTCGCGGCCCATGTGACGCGCCAGCCGCCGCTTTGAAATCTCCTGCTGGGTTGCCATCAAGCGATGCCAACGTTCTTCCACCGCCTCAGCATCAACCGGTTCTGCCAGACTATTGGCCAACGCGCCGGTGACCGGCTCATAGCGGAAACAGCCCACCCGATCGAGTTCAGCTTCTTCCAGCCAATTCAGCAAATACTGAAACTGCTCTTCAGTCTCACCAGGAAAGCCCACGATGAAGGTAGAGCGAATAGTGAGATCAGGGCATATGGTCCGCCAACGCTTGATCCGCGCCAGGATTTTTTCCTGATTGGCAGGGCGTCTCATGGCGCGCAGCACATCCGGGTGCGCGTGCTGAAAGGGAATGTCCAGATAGGGGAGTATTTTTCCATCCGCCATAAGCGGGATCAGATCATCCACGTGGGGGTAAGGATAAATGTAGTGCAGCCGCACCCACACACCCAGATCCCCCAACGCTTCTGCCAAATCCTGAATATGCGCGCGAATTTCCCGGCCCCTGAGATCACTCATCTCATATTTAAGATCCAGCCCATAAGCGCTGGTATCTTGAGAGACGATGAGAAGTTCTTTGACCCCGGCCTTGGCAAGGCGCTCTGCCTCGCGCACCACGTCCGCTGCGGGACGGCTGGTCAGCTTTCCCCGAATAGATGGGATAATGCAGAATGAGCAGCTGTTGTGGCAGCCCTCTGAGATTTTTACGTAAGCATAATGGCGCGGCGTAAGATGAATGCCCTCGGGCGGAATAAGCGCCGTGTGCGGGTTATCCACTGGCGGCACGTGCTCATGGATCGCAGCCATCACCTCTTCATATTGATGAGGGCCGGTGATGGCCAGAACGCCCTTGTGCCGCTCGCGGATCATTTCCTTTTCAACGCCAAGACAGCCTGTGACAATGACGCGACCATTTTCGGCCATGGCCTCGCCAATGGCGGCAAGGCTTTCTTCTTTGGCGCTGTCGAGGAAGCCGCAAGTGTTTACCAGCACGACATCTGCACCCGCATAATCAGGCGCGACTTCATAGCCTTCCGCCCGCATACGCGTGACCAGCCGTTCCGTATCCACAAGGGCTTTGGGGCAGCCGAGACTTACGAGACCTATCTTGGGAGCGCTCATGATAACTCAGTAGGGAAATGGAAAACTTGGCGTGGGTGTAACACGCAACTTCCCACGCGAACAGGGGTAAGCTATGACGCTGCGCATTTCACACATCGGGGCGCTGCGGGGTCGACCTCTAGGCGCTTTGTGGGAATTTCTTCATCGCATTCAGCGCAGTAGCCATAGTCATCGGTCTCAAAGCGCCCCAGCGCTGCGTCGATCATTTGCAGGCGCGCAGCGCGGCGGCCTTCCTGAGCATTGGCCATGGCTTGGCCCTGGATGGCGTCCATGCGGGACAAGCGCCCTACCGATTGCTGATCCAGCTCCACCGGTTTCCGGTCTGCGCTTGTATAGTCGCTGGCGGCAACAAGTTCATCACGCTCCGCCTCGAGAAGCAGTTTGAATTTGGAGAGATCAACCATTACTCATCCAGTTTCCCGCGGGCACGAAAATCTGCGGTGGTGTTTGTGCGGGGGAAATCTTCATCGGGGATCGGCACACCGAGAAACTCACACAAAGGCTCCCAGCCTTCACTAACATCATAGGTGAGCAGGCGATTTGTGGGCAGTTCCGCTTTTACTGCTTCGTTGTGTCGGCGATAGACCCCAAGCACATGATCCTTGTCGTCAATCTCTCCGCCGAATGTGTTCTCGAGGATCAACTTCCGCGTCATCTTGCGGAGGTCATAGTAGGTGTGCCCCTCCTCCACCGGCTCGCGGAACGTATCGAAAATGGTTTTGGATATGGATTTGAACCACGCCTCTTCCTCCCGCGGGGTCAGCAGGAATTTCGCATTGGGATAATAATCCGCCAACTCTCGCCAGAACGAACAGACCGGCCAGTCCACGCCGGAGGCAAATCCTTCAAACAGGGTGTCCCAATCGGGCAACACTCCAGAGGCTGCACTATGCCACTGCGCAACATGGCCGGGGTGCTGCATCACTTCGAACATGTGATAGCAGGGGCCAAAACCCAATTTTTCCAACACTATTTTCTGTGTGTTTGTGCCGGTGCGCCCAAAGCCTGCGCCAATAAGTTTCAAAGTCATGCAATCATCCTCTGTTTTGCGGACTATACAGACAGCAGCCGCGTCTCAAAACCCGTTTTAAGGATAATGGCCGACAACAAAACCCTCGCGGCTTTTTGAGGTGACGCCATGCAGGTCTTCATGGTTGAATCAGCTGGGATTGAGGTGAGCGGGGGCCCCATGAAATTCTTAAAACTGGCTTTGCTAAGCATTGTGCTGTGCATGACCGCACCCGCCTCGGCACAAGACGCCGATGGCCCTCCTCAAGATCATGAGGGCCTGCTGGCAGCCTTTGAGGAAATCCTCAGCGAAAGCACTGTCCCCGGCGCACAGATCGCTTTGGTCGAGGATGGCGCACTGAGCCTGACCTATTCCTATGGCGTCTCAAATGTTGCCGAAGGAACCCCCGTTACCGATGAGACCGTGTTCCGTGCGGGATCCATTTCCAAATCCTTCGTGGGGGTGGCCGTTATGATGGCTCAGGAGGAAGGCTTGTTGAGCCTTGATACTCCTATCGCCGAGATTGTCCCGGATGTGGAGTTTGCCAATTCCTGGGAAGACGCCGAGCCTGTCCGCATTGCCCATGTGCTGGAACACACAGCGGGGTTTTTCGATATCTCTGTTGGTGAGTTTCTCGTCTCAGATCCTGACATCACAATTGCCGAGGGTCTGGCCATCAATCCCAATACTCGGGTCAGCCGCTGGGCGCCGGGAACCTATAGCTCGTATGCCAACTCCGGCCCGCCCATTGCCGCCCTTGCACTCGAGCAAGTGCGCGGGATTGATTACGATGATCTCCTGCGTGATACCATTCTGCGCCCCTTGGGCATGGAGGTCTCCGAACTGCGGCTCACGCCAGAGGTTGAGGCGCGGATTTCATTAAGTTACACCGGCGATGGAACAAGCCCTCTTCCCTATGGCCACGTTCTGATGCGGCCTTCAGGCGCGCTGAACACCACGGCGACGGAACTCAGCCAGTTCATGCGTATGCTGATTAACCGCGGTGAGCTGAATGGCCTTCGCCTTCTCTCGCCCGAAAGTGTGGCACGGATTGAGCGCTCCGAGACCCTTGAGGGGATTGAGTTCTACGGTATGGATGTCACCTACGGCCTGGGTAACGGCCCACAACCCACGGAAAAAACAATCTTTCGAGGTCACGGCGGTACCATTGATGGGTTCCTGGCAGTCTATGCCTATTCTGCTGATCTCCGGTCAGGCATCGTGATCATGCTAAACCAGTCATCCGGTGCGACTTTACAATCTCTAATGGATACAGTCACAGGATATCTGACGCGCAACTTTGAGCCAAACCTGCCGCCACCCTATCCCGTTGATATGGATGAGCTTGCGGACTATGCGGGGCTTTATATCTCGCGCACCCCTCGCAGTTATAGATCCCACCTGACGTCTCCCTTCAAGAGGCCCATAGTCGTCAGCTATAACAAAGAGGAAGGGTTGGTGGTTGAAGGTGTGCCGCGCATTCCCAATGGGGAATACACCATGCGGCGACCTGAGCGGGCAGAAAGCTCCTTCGCCCGAGCGACAAGCCGAACCTACCGGCGGGAGTTGCGCTATGCCGAGGAAACCTATGAGCAAGTTTCCTTGCTGCGTGTGATGCAACGTATGGTGCTGAGCTATGGCGTAGGGTTCGGAGCGCTTATGGTTCTTGCCTATAGCTTTCTCTACGCACCCATATCATTTGCACGACGCCGCTTGAGCCGACCGCGGCCGGAAAAACCGAAACTATCGAAATATATGCGAACCTTGTCCCTGCTGGCAGCATTTTGTGTTGCCGGGCTCCTGAGTGCTGGCTTCTATGCGACCAGCCTGCACTATCTGGAACTGGCAATCTTCACCGAAGTCAATCAGCTGACCCTTTCCATCTTCGCCTTGACGGTTCTTGCGCCCCTGTTTGCCGCCTTGGGCATCTGGATCACAATCACCGGCGAAGGCAATGAAAGCACTATCGAGCGCAGCTATTTCGTTCTTGCCAACGGGTTCATTCTGGTGGGATTTCTTTGGCTGTTCCAGTTCGGCTGGCTGGGCCTTAAGACCTGGATGCTCTAACCGTCCAAGAGGACACACCTCATAACCATGTGGTGATTTGCTCCAACGGTTTTTTGAGAGTTGCATGGACTGGGATCTCAGCGCCTGACCCAGGATAACCCACCACCAAAAGCAAAAACGGCTTTTCTGATTTAGGACGCCCACAGATCTCATTGAGAAAGTTCATGGGCGCTGGCGTATGGGTCAGGGTCGCAAGACCCGCATGGTGAAGTGCCGCGATCAGAAACCCGGTGGCGATACCAACGGATTCTGTGACGTAGTAGTTCTTCACATCCTGACCCGGCTCAATACCCCCGCGTTTCTGACCAAAAATGGCAATCAGATAAGGCGCAGTTTCCAGGTACGGTTTATGATCGTCAGTGCCCAGGGGTTTGAGCGCATCGAGCCATTCCTGGCTGGCGCGCTTGGAATAAAACTCTTGCTCTTCTTCTTCAGCAGCTTTGCGCACTTGCGCCTTGATTGCCGGATCAGCAATAACACCAAAATGCCAGGGCTGATGATTGGCACCAGAGGGGGCAGTCCCTGCAGCCAGAAGACAGGCCTCGATAACTTTCCTTGGTACCGCCTGATCAGAAAACTCACGCAAAGTATGGCGACGCTTGATCTCCTCGTAGAAGTCTTGCGCGCGCTTTTTCATTTCCTCAGGCGGATATTCCTTAAAATCGTCTAGAGGGCGGGATTCAAACGTCGACATCAGGGTTTCCTCACAATTCCAGGTAAATCAAGCTCGCACACCCAGTGGAAACTTCCAATGTGGGTGATCGCAACTAATTTTGAACTGACTGACTTGGCCCCTGACCCAACGGCAGCCTTTGATACCCGAGCTCAATGGCTTAAGTATGGAGCCTTGATTTTCCAAAGAGGCCTGAACCATGACTGATACCTCCGCGCTGTTTCGTCCCTTCACCTTAAAGGGCGTTGAGATTCCTACCCGCATCACCATGGCCCCCATGACGCGGATGATGAGCCCGGATCAGACCCCCACCCAAGAAGTGGCCGCCTATTACCGCCGCCGCGCAGCAGCAGGCGTGGGACTGATCATCACCGAAGGCACAACTCTCTCGGATCAATCGGCCACCTATAATCCGGGCATTCCCATGATCCATGGCGAGGGGCCCCTTGCCGGATGGAAGCATGTGGTGGACGAAGTGCATGATGCGGGCGGCAAGATCGCACCTCAGCTCTGGCACGTGGGTGCGGTGCGGCGTCAGGACCGCGCCCCCCATCCGGATATTCCAAGCCGTAGCCCCTCGGGCCTTTTCAAGCCAGGCAAATACCAGGGCGAGCCCATGACCGAGGCAGAGATCGCAGAGACCATCGCGTCCTATGCCCAAGCTGCCAGCAATGCGAAGGCCATCGGGTTTGATGCCGTGGAAGTGCACGGCGCGCACGGATACCTGATCGATCAGTTCTTCTGGGAAGACACCAACGAGCGCGGGGATTCCTATGGCGGCGATTTGGCAGGGCGTACCCGTTTTGCTCAGGAAGTGATCAAAGCTATCCGCAAGGAGGTGGGTGCTGACTTTCCCATCATTTTGCGCTTTTCCCAATGGAAGCAGCAGCGCTATGAAGCCAAGCTGGTGCTAAACCCAAGTGAGCTGGAAACCTTTCTGAGCCCGCTTGCCGATGCCGGGGTTGATTGTTTTCATGCTTCCTCCCGGCGCTATTGGGAGCCGGAATTTGAAGGCTCGAACCTGAACCTTGCCGGTTGGTGCAAGAAAATTACAGGCCTTCCGTCCATCACGGTGGGTTCGATCAGTCTTGATACGGATTACCTATCCAGCTTCTCCCCTGCGGGAGATGGGGGAACCGCGGCCAATATTGATGATCTGATGGAGCGCCTGGAGCGCGAAGAGTTTGATCTTGTGGCCATCGGCCGGGCGCTGGTGGCCAACCCAGATTGGCCGCAAATCATTCGCGAGGGCCGCATGGAAGACCTCAAAGCCTATGACAAGGATATGCTGCTAAACCTCTACTGAGGTGGCTTCTTACTGGGTTGCCTGGTCGATTACTTTGATTATGCGGGCAACTTCTTCTGCAGTGTTATAGCCCACGAGGGAAAGCCGCACGACGCCTTCTTCCGGCGCAATACCCATCGCCTTCATCAGGCGATAGGCATAATAATGCCCTGCCGATGCACCGATCTTTGCTTCCGCTAGTTTGGCCGTGATGTCTCGCGCAGCAATTCCGACGGCGGTAAAGGAAATAGTTGGCGCGCGCTTGCTGAACTCTAAACTCTGTTGCCCAATCAAATTGATGTTTGGGTTGCTCGCCAGGAACTCCATCAGGGGGGCACAGGTGCGGGCCTCATGGGCATGAAACAAATCCTGCACCGCAGCAACCCAAATGGCGGCAGAGCCAGCTGGGTCTGACCCAAAATGGTGCCGATACAAATCAGCATAGAAATCTTGCAGCCCGTTCATGGCGCAAATTTCTGCATGCTGAGAACCTGACGGCACCAGACGCTTTTCAAGGTACTCGGCATTGAAGAAATGCCCCTGGTTTTCCAGCTCCTCCAACCAATCGCGGCGGATGGCCATAACCCCTTGGTGGGCGGCGAACGTCTTGTAGGCCGAATAGAAATAGGCATCCGCGCCAAAAGCTTGAAAATCAGGAACTCGATGCGGCGCAAAGGCAACCCCATCAATGACCACCCGCGCAGGGGTCTTTCGAACCAGCCCTGTAATCGCGGCAACGTCATGGATCTCCCCCACCACGTTGGAGCAATGAGTAAAGGCCACCAGACGCGTTGTATCTGACAAGAGCGGCACCAGATCATCAGGATCAAGCCGCCCGGTAACAGGATCAACGCACCATTCCTTCAGCACAACGCCTTCCACCGAAGCGGCCAGCCTGTGCCAAGCGCCCGCGTTTGCTTCGTGTTCCTGGTTGGTGACGATGATCTCATCACCTGGCTTTAGGGACGCGCGCATGCCCTGAGCCAGCATGTAGATGTTGAGCGTTGTGGACGGCCCGAAGATGGCGCTGGCACCCTCGCCCACATTCAGCATGTCAGCGGTGAATGCCGTGGCCTCATCCATGGCCGCGCCCAAATCCTCAGAAGGTCCATAAGGATAGTACGGCTGCACCTTGATAAGAGAGAGTGCCCGGGTCATGGCATCTGTGACCTGACGCGGGGCCTGACTGCCACCTGCGTTTTCCACATAGCCCCATTGGCCATATTCTGGGTGTTCAAACACGGGAAACTGCGCGCGCAGAAAATCGACGTCCAGGGCGGGGGAGCTAGTGGTCATGGGAATGTCCGTTTGTTGCGATTGTTATCGCGTTAGTCCAGTTTCAGGCGGGCTCACTTTAGGTTTAGGCGAGCCTTGGCAGCACTATATTGTCGGGCCAATTGTTCCACATATTCACCAGCGCCCTGAATTTTGTCCACCGCGCCGATCCCCTGGCCGGAACCCCAGATATCTTTCCAGGCCTTGGCTTTGGTGGTGCCGCCAGAGCCGAAGTTCATCTTCGAGGGATCGCTTTCGGGCAGATCGTCAGGGTCCATCCCAGCTGCAACAACGGAGGGTTTCAAATAGTTCCCGTGAATGCCGGTGAAGAGGTTGGAATAGACGATGTCTTCGCCGCCGCAATCGACGATCATCTGTTTGTATTCTTCCTGGGCGCGGGCTTCCTTTGTCGCGATAAAGGCGGAGCCAATATAGGCCAAATCAGCGCCCATGGCCTGTGCCGCCAACACCGCATCCCCCGAGGCAATAGAGCCCGACAGCAACAAGGGTCCGTCGAACCATTTGCGAATATCCTGAACCAAGGCAAACGGCGACAGGGTGCCTGCGTGTCCACCCGCGCCAGTGGCCACGCAGATAAGGCCATCGGCCCCTTTCTCAATCGCCTTGTGAGCAAACCTGTCGTTGATGACGTCGTGAAGAACAATCCCGCCATAAGAATGAATGGCGTCATTTACTTCAGGCCGCGCGCCAAGCGAGGTGATGATGATGGGCACCTTGTGTTTGACGCAAAGGGCGAGATCTTCGTCAAGCCGATCATTGGATTTATGTACGATCAGGTTTGCGGCAAACGGTGCCACCGGCTTATCCGGGTTGGCCGCTGCATAGCTGGCAAGTTCTTCGGTGATTTCCGTGAACCAGTCGTCCAGCATCTCAATGGGCCGGGCGTTCAGCGTGGGGAACGAGCCCACCACGCCCGCCTTGCACTGGGCAATCACTAGCGGCGGGTGCGAGATAATAAACAGCGGCGAGCCAATAACAGGAACGCTCAAGCGGCCTTTCAAAACATCAGGCAGGCTCATGGAAAAACTCCTTGATTGAGCAAAATTCGTCTCCATGTTCTAGCGGTCCAAAGGCGCCCGCGAAAGCCTTACCTTACGGAATTGCCAATTGGGTGTAGTCTGCTGAAAAAGGCAAGAGCAAGGGAGACCTGTCATGGAAATGAAATCCTGTCTCGTCGTCGGTGCAGGGGATGCCACCGGCGGGGCAATTGCCCGGCGCTTTGCCCGCGAAGGGTTTGAAACCTGCGTTACGCGCCGCGCCCGACATCTGGAAACCCTCGACGAGTTGGTGGCTGATATCGCCAAGACTGGCGGCAGCGCCCACGCTTTTGGGGTTGATGCGCGCAACGAAGAGGCAACAATTGAGCTGTTCGCTAAAATCGAAAAGGACATCGCGCCCCTGGAGGTGGTGGTCTTCAACATCGGGGCGAATGTGTGGTTCCCCATTCGCGAAATGACGGCCCAGGTCTTCACCAAAGTCTGGGAGATGGCGTGCTTCGCAGGCTTCCTGACCGGTCGTGAAGCGGCAAAGGTGATGGTGCCCCGTGGTCACGGCAGTATTTTGTTCACCGGGGCTACGGCTGCATTACGAGGATCGAACGGTTTTGCAGCCTTTGCCAGCGCCAAGGCGGGGCTCCGCAATCTTTCCCAATCCATGGCGCGGGAGCTAGGCCCGGAAGGTGTCCATGTGGCCCATGTGGTCATCGATGGGATGATCGACACCGCCTGGGGGCGAGAGAATTTTCCGGATGTTTTCAAAGATCCGGATGCGGAAAATGTGCTGAAGCCCGATGATATTGCGGAGAACTATTGGCAGCTTCACCGCCAACCGCGTAACGCCTGGACCCATGAACTTGACCTGAGACCCTATTGTGAGAAGTGGTAGACCCATGACCAAGACCATTGAATTCTTTTTCGACTTCGTAAGCCCCGCATCCTACATCGCCCATAAGGTGTTACCAAAGATTGCCGATGCTGCAGGCGCGGAGCTTCAATATCGCCCCATGTTTCTGGGCGGCGTGATGAAAGCCACGGGCAATGCACCTCCTGCTTTTGTTCCGGCCAAAGGCGCGTGGATGGCAAAGGACTTGCCGCGCTGGTGCAAGAAATATGGCATCACGTTCAACTTCAATCCGCACTTTCCCGTAAACACTCTGCCCACCATGCGCGGGGCCTGTGCGCTCCTTGGGACCGATATCTTTCCCGCCTACATGGATGCCATGTTCGATGCGGTCTGGCTGGAGCCCAAAAACATGGGCGAGCCAGAAGAGATTGCCAAAGTAGTCAGCTCCATCGGCCTTGATCCAGAAGAATTCGCAGCCATGGCCCAAGCGCCGGAGAACAAACAAGCCTTGAAAAAGAATACCGATGAAGCTGTGGAACGCGGCGTCTTTGGTGCGCCTGCTATTTTTGTTGGGGATGATCTCTACTTTGGGCAGGATCGCCTGTTCATGGTTGCCGAAGCGGTGGGCATTCACATTTCCGATGTGGTGCCGGGGTACTAATCAGGTAGGCCGATGACAAGTCGTGCAGATATCCGTGATTTTGTCGCTGAACGCCTCAGCTACTATGTCGGGACTCCGCGCGCTGGGGTTCCCTGTGAAACCCGATTGACCCACGACCTTCGAATGGTTGGCGACGACGCTTATTACTTTCTTTGTGATCTTCAGGATGAATTCTCTATCGAATTCATTGATTTCGATTTTTCCAAGTTCTTTGTTCGCGAGGACAAATTCACGATCCTGTGGTACATAATTCCCGGTATCTGGCGACGCCATGCGAGGCGATGCACACCTCTCACGATCAATCACATCATTGATGTTTGCGAGCGCCAGAAGTGGTTTGACCCAGAATAAAAAGGCGGGGCTTCATCGCTGAAGCACCCGCCCTCAATCTTACACCGATAACTGCTTATTCAGCAGCGGCGTTAAAGCCCATGATGGCTTTTTGCTCCAGGAACTCTTCGAGGCCCTCAACGCCCCATTCCCGGCCGTTGCCGGATTTCTTGTAGCCGCCGAACGGTGCGTTGAAGTCGCCCCCCGCGCCATTGATGTGGACCATGCCGGTGCGCAGGCGCTTGGCCACAGCCTTGGCCCGGTCCGTGTCGCCTGAGGAAACGTATCCCGAAAGGCCATATTCCGTATCATTGGCAATGGCGATGGCTTCTTCTTCGCTTTCATAGCCAAGGATCGCCAGCACGGGGCCAAAGATCTCTTCCCGTGCGATGGTCATGTCATTGGTGACATTGGCAAAGATCGTCGGTCGCACATAATAGCCTTTGTTGAGGCCTTCAGGCAGGCCGGTGCCGCCAGTAACAAGCGTTGCGCCTTCATCGATACCCTTCTGGATCAGCCCCTGGATCTTGTTCCACTGAACCTCGGAAACAACCGGACCCATGGTCGTATCTTCCGCCTGCGGATCGCCTGGCTTCATGGTTTCAGTTGTTGCCTTAGCAATGGCGGCAACTTCATCCATGCGGCCCTTTGGTACCAGCATGCGTGATGGTGCGTTACAGGATTGCCCTGTATTGCCCATCATGCCGCCAACGCCACCGGCCACAGCTTGTTCAAAGTTCACATCGTCCAGCAGGATGTTAGCAGACTTGCCGCCCAGCTCCTGGCTGACACGCTTGATGCCAACAGCGGCTTGCGCTGCCACATCGGCACCGGCGCGGGTGGAGCCCGTAAACGAGACCATGTCGATATCCGGATGCGAGGAGATTGCGCGACCCACCGCTGGGCCATCGCCGCTGACGATGTTGATTACACCAGCAGGAATTTTCGCTTCGTGGATCATTTCCGCAAACACAAGACCGGATAGGGGTGCAACCTCAGAAGGTTTCAGCACCATGGTGCAGCCCGCGGCAAGCGCAGGTGCGACCTTACACATGATCTGATTGATGGGCCAGTTCCACGGCGTGATGAAACCACAAACCCCTACAGGTTCTTTCATCACCGAGGTGGTGCCCATTTTATGTTCGAACTCATAGGACTTGAGGATCTCGATCATGGTGATCAAGTGCATCATGCCGGAGCCCGCTTGTGCTGCATGGGAAAACTTTGCAGGCGCACCCATTTCCTTGGTGATGGCAGCGGCCAGATCATCATAGTGCGCCTGATAGGCAGCCAAGAGGCGACCCATAATCTCAAGCCGCTCTTCGCGCGTGGTTTGGGAATAAGTCTCGAAGGCAGTCTTCGCCGCAGCAACAGCCTTGTCCACATCCCCTGCTGTGCCAAGGGACAATGCGCCGACGCTTTCTTCAGTAGCAGGGTTGATGACATCAATGGTGGCGTCGCCGCTTGGCTTGACCCATTCGCCGTTGATGTAAAATTCGTTTAGATGATCCATATGCATGACTAATGCCCTCGTCGTTGGGGCCCCGGAAGGGACTGCTCGTGTTGTGAAAAACCTGACGCATTGTCACCCGATCAGACCCCAAGGCACAAGAGGGCACAGACGCTTTAGTGCCCATTCCGCAGTTTCCGTTGCGGAAATTGGAGAATTTTCGAGCGCAGGAACAGCAAAGGCGAGTATAAACGCGAGTATGTTGGCAGATCAAAAGAGCGTTCGAGGAGTTTCACTATGCGACTGTTGATCCTTGGGGGTACGTCCTTTCTGGGGCGGCATCTGGCGGAACAGGCCGTGGCGCGCGGCTATGACGTCACCTTGTTCAACAGAGGACAGACCAACCCTGGGCTCTATGAGGGCGTAACTGAAATTCATGGAGACCGAACAAAAGACCTGGCGATGCTAGAAGGCCTTGAGTTCGACAGCGTGATCGACCCGTCAGGCTATTTTCCGCGCGATGTGGAAGCTACTGCAAAGTTTCTGAAACCCATCGCACCCCACTATGCCTTTATATCCTCAGGTTCGGTCTATGCCGATCCGGATGTGGATGAGCTCACCGAAGACAGCCCCGCCTTTGCTTATGATGAGGCGCTGGAGGCGGAAACCGAGATCAAGCCGGAAACCTATGGCCCCCTCAAGGCTGAATGCGAGCGGCGTGCGTGCCAGGTCTATGGGGATGGAGCCTTGATCCTGCGTCCCGGATTGATCGTCGGGCGGTACGATGCAACAGGTCGGTTTTCGTACTGGCCGCAACGCATGCGCCGAGGCGGAGCGATTGCCGCACCGGACACCCTAAGCGCACCAGTGCAGTTTCTCGATGCCCATGATCTGGCCAGATGGACCCTGGATCTGTGTGAGCGCAAGGTTGGCGGCATCCTCAACGCCGTTGGTCCCGCAAAACCCATGATCTTTTCCGATCTTCTGACTACGTTTCTAGGCTTGGCACCGGAGGGCTCCACGGTGGTGCCCCTGCCTGAGGCTTTCCTGAAAGAACAGGGCGTTTCCCCATGGACCGGGCTGCCTCTGTGGATCCCTGCCGACGCAGGGGCACGGGGCTTCATGGCGGTATCCACGACAAAGATGCTTGCCCATGGCATGAAAATTCGCCCCCTGAGCGAGACCGTGGCCGACATACTGGCGGAGATTGATGAGAACGGCACCTTCCTCGCAGGGGCTTCTTTGACCGAAGAAGCTGAGCAAAAGCTGCTTGCCGCCTGGGATGCGAGCCCTTAAAGAAAGCTGCCATGAGCAAGGACCCATTTTCACTGAGCGGCAAGATCGCCCTTATCACCGGCGCAGGCCGGGGCCTGGGGCTTGAGATTGCGCGTGGTTTCTCCAAAGCCGGTGCCCATGTGGCACTGACGGGATTGAACCAGACGCGGCTCGAGAGCGCTGCCGACCAAATTCGTAATGCGGGCGGCACCGCAGAGGTCCATGCCTTTGACGTGGCGGATCAGGTGCAGGTGGACAAAGTGCTGGACGCCATTTCTGCTGCTCATGGGCAACTGGATATCCTGGTCAATAATGTTGGCATGCGCGACAGACGCGCTCTGGACGATTTTCCCATGGACGACGTCCGCAGGCTGATGGATGTCAATCTAATCGCACCGTTTTATCTGTCACAGAAATCTGCAACGATCATGAAGCCCGGCGCGCGGATCATCAATGTAACCTCCATTGCCGGATCCATCTCACGCGGCGGAGATGCGGCCTACACCACTTCCAAAGGCGGACTGGCGGCATTGACCCGGGCCTTGGCGGCGGAGTACGGCGCCCGCGGCATCAACGTAAATGGAATCGCGCCGGGGTATTTTGCGACAGACAGCAACCGCGAAATGACAGGCGATAAGGACGTTGCCGACTGGCTGTCCAAGCGCACCTCATTAGGCCGTTGGGGCGAGCCAGCAGAGATTGCCGGGGCCGCTGTCTTCCTCGCCTCTCCTGCGGCATCCTATGTGACCGGGCAGATTTTAGCAGTGGATGGCGGATATCTCGCGCACTTTTAGTTGCGAGCCTCATCAAGATAGGCCCGGACTTCCTGCAGGAAAGGAAGTGCCTCTTTCACAGATTTTTGGGAGAAGGCTGCGCCGAATTCCGCCAAGGAAGGCGCAATAGCGACAATCGCTTTCTCGCGCGTGCGCTGGCCTTTTGCCGTGATGGTCACCAGTTTCCCGCGCCCATCTTCGGGGTTAGTGCGGATGCGGACCAATCCTTTGGCTTCGAGTTTTTGGAGCGTATTGGTCATGGCGCCTTTGGTAACCTGAAAGGCGCTTGCCAATTGCGCCGGAGATTTTTCACCACCCAGGCGCACGAAATGACTTAGAACCGAAAAGTGAGATAGGCGAAGTCCATCCGGCAGAGCACGTTCCAACTGCGTGGTCACCAGCTGATTGATGATGCCGATCTCGTTGAAGAAAACATAGAGAAGCGGATCGGTTTCTTTTGAGGTCATAGCAATTCCATCTATTGGCCTACGATTTTAGAACCCACCGGCCAGCGCGGGGAGCGTGGCATTTCAGGACCGTATCCGCAACGCCCGAACATTTGCACCGTGGCGGATCCTGTTGCGCCAAGCTCCTGATGTATCTGGGCATACAACTCTGCCATTTCAGGATATTCCTGAAGAAGTTGGCTCATGGGGTGAAGTCCAATTCCCTCATCCATTCCTTTAAGGTTCATCCGCACCCAGGCCCGGCCAGCATTGAGTTGATCAAACCGCGTATTGCCCGGCGTTATCACCCAGATATAGCCCATGGCTGTTCTGGCCGTTTCTTCCCAAATTCTAAGCCCTTCCTGAAAGCCTGTAGAATTTGGGTCAGCCATGCTTTCCCGCGACATAAGCCCAAGAAGCTTGGCCGTATCGAACAATGCCCCACCCAGGGTGATACCGTCAGGGTTCTCATTGATTTCCTGTTTGCCGATACGCATGAGATCAATGCTCTCTTGCATCGTATAGGGGGTGAGCATTTCGATTCGCAGGGCTTCCCAGGTCAGATCCCGAAACGCAGCGACGCGAGCGACATTGTTTGTTGCCCCGGTTTGCACACCTGGTCCAGCAGCGCTTTTCATTGCTTCCAAGCCTGCGGATGGAAGGGGCCGATTGAGGTCATACGGCTCTTTGTTGGATCGCCGCTCAAGCACATGAGCGAACAACGGATCGCGGGCAACCGTGTCATCGACCACAAATCGAATATGCGCGATGGGTCGTGCATCAAGGGCGTTCGCGTCACCCCCTTGCGGGAACGGCGTGATTTCAGCGTGCAAGCCTTCCTGCGCTGAGGCCATGCGCAAGACCTCCAGAAAACATCCCAGCCCGACCGTAATCTGGCGACTGAATGGATCGGTAGCGGGCAGAAGGCGGTCCAAGTCACAGAACAGAGTTGCTTCATTGGGCGTAGAAAGATCCACAACCCAAGGCTGACGATTGTGAGGGTTGGGTGCCAAGATCGCATAGGACAGCGCACGCACTCTGGGGTCCGTATAGTCCGCTGAGCCTGCCTGCCCCCAGGGGGCAAGCGCTTGGGTTGGCGTTCGCGTTCCTAGAAAGCCGCCAGCTCCTGCCGCCAGAATAATTGTCGAAGAACCTGCAATTCTCAAAAATTTACGCCGATCCATCGTCGCCTCCATTAGTTCAATGTTCAACTAATATAGTTTAATATTGAACTATGTCAAGGGCGCTGACGGAGCGCTGACAATTTGGGTCTAAAGGGTGAAATCTTATGGCGCGCGGATAAATTCCGCAGGAGGGCTGCCATTGCCACAGTTTGAGATGCGCAAGGTTTCCGCGGCAACCTCATAGTCGCAAGTATTGGCGGCAACATCTGGCATGGCGGACATCAGCACCATGGCAATGCGCCCCGCGCCCTCTTCGGCCCAAGTACCTTCATAGCGCGCAAAGGGGGTCTCGGTTACCAAAATACCGTCAGCCTGAAACGTATAGTGAAAGCCCCCTTCGATACCCTCAAGGGAGTCGCCATTCATTGAGGTCATATCCCAGCGGCCTTGCAGATCCGCGCTTTGGGCCATTGCCTGGGATGCAGGCAGAACGGGTAAACAAACTAACACCGCGCCCAACGCTGCAATTGCAAGATTTCTCATCATTGTCTCCAAAAGCCGCCTTCGAGTGCGGCTTACTGGCCCCGGCTTATGCGCAAGACCCTACCATTTTCTTCGTCGGTCAGCACAAAGAGAGCGCCATCTGGAGCCACCCGGACATCACGAATGCGTGCACCGATCTCAGCAAACAGGACTTCCTGGCCCATGACCACGTCGCCTTCCATGTCCGCCC
>JAJFIL010000077.1 GCA_021774965.1 Alphaproteobacteria bacterium | reverse complement strand
GATTTTTATAATCGGCTTTTGGGTTTTCTTTTATTGGTACTGGGGAACACCTCCCTCCCCGATAAAAGCCCCGGACCCCCGGCAAGAAATTTCTTCTGGTTCAGCAAATCCCTAGATGAAGCCCCGTTCACCAGCCGCCATATTCTCTTCGGTTGATCTTTTCATTGCCAATCATCAAATCCAGAGACTCGCTTCCAGGCCGCAATAGCAAATCACTTTTTTCACCTTCGCTAAAAAGTAATTTCGTTTCAGGAATGCGCTCCAGATCCCGCGGCTTTTCCTGAGGTTTCGGAGTTTCTCTCTGAATTGGTTTTTGCAGATGGCTCAAGGCCGGACCCAAAGGATGAAAAATAAGGTACTTGGAACTTTTCGCCTGGATCAATTGCAAATCGAGTCGCTCCACGCGAACAGGCTTCACCTTCGGGGCGGATCTGTTTAGATGTTGAAGAAAGTCCGCCTGAATAAACTGGCTGGTATGAGATTGAAACCCCTGGATATCAAACCCCCTGCCCGCCAATACTAGAGGCTTGTCCACCACAGACGTTGGCTCCCGGACGCTTTGCCGGGCAATCACCGGAGCCTTTAATTCAGGGGAAAGCCGCTCGAACCGATGCATCGCCAAATATTCAGGATCGTCCTTATAAGTCAACGTCTCTTTTTCACTTTGGGCAGGTTCGCTTTTAACACCTTCGACCGCAGGGCCTTGTTTGCTCCGATCCAAATTTTTCTTATCCAGCGACGGTTTGTTTTCCGCCTTTTCAATAGGAGATACAATCGATTTTTCGAGAGCGTTTGCTGGTGATGCCGTTGTCCCCGGTTCCTGCTTTTCTCCCAGGCCAGAAATCAACGAGTGAGCGGCAACCCCCAAAAGAACAAAAAATGCGGCGAACCAATAGAGCTTCGACTTTGAAATGGCTACACTACTCAGCGCCGCCTCTTCTTCATTTGTAAATTGAATCGTTTTTTTGAGGGCATTTCCCATGATTCAGCTCCCTTGACCGCCATAATTTTATCGGTCGCCTGTTTTTTGACGGTGAACTATTTCAACAAACTGTTTGTTTAAAACAATTTAAAACTGGCATGAGGCTTGCTTTATAAATAGTTGTTTCCATTTCAGGGCCAGTACGGCTATCATTAACCACCGCCAAACTCAGACATTCAGGAGCATTGACATGCCAAAGAATTTTAAAACTTTGTTGCCACCAAAATTCATTCGACTGATGGAACACAAGTTGAAAACCGGCGAAATGACCCCCCAGGAATGCAAGGAAATCATCAAGGAAATGATGCTTCGGGAATATGAACTGCAACAATCCGAAAAACCGCAGTTCAATTGGGAAGACCTGGCTTACTGGCTCCAGGACCGATGCCAATCGTTCTTTAAAAAACTTTGGATCCGGCCACCCACTGAATCCACTTTGGAAATAGAAGAGCTTTCTGGAACCGTTCAGCCAAGACATTTCTAACGATTTACTTTTCCCACGGTTCACCCCCAGGGGAAACGACTAAATTCGCCGCAGGATTCAGATTTTCGCCAGGTATGCGCGGAAATTCAAATCACTTGTCCACTAAGTCCTTAGCCGCTTCACTAGCCTTTTCCATTGATTCATCGATTTTTTCTCCCGCTTTCTCCGCAGGGCCTTTTTCCTTACATCCAGAAATTCCCATCACAAAAATCGAGATGGCCGCAATCAAAATTGCTTTCTTAAATAGTTTCATCGAAGCTCTCCTTTTTTATCCTAACCGGCTATCTTATTGTTATTAATCCACTACTTTTAACATAACATAATTTATGGAACGTCCTATCATATTATTGTTATACTCCCTGGAGGCGACAAACCAGCAAAGCCTCTATTCGCATAGACTTTTTCGTCCATTCGTTGTTATTTGCCTTGCAATGGAAACGCATTGAATCCACCTTTTCGGATAGTCTGTCATGAACAAACATTCTATGGTTTCCATCCTGGCGGCGGTTTTACTCAGCGGTTTCATCGCCACCCCCTCCCTGGCGTTGTCAGACAGAGACCAGGCTCAAGTCCATTACCATCAGGGCGATGACTTGATAGATGCTGGAAAGTATGGAGAAGCCGTAATCGAATTCCAGCGCTCCATCCGTCTCAACCCCAATCACTTTGAATCTCACAACAACCTGGGCTTCGTGTATTCCCAACTGGGGCGTTATTGGGAATCCCTCAATGAATACCGGGAAGGCGTACGCATCCGACCGGAAAATGCCGTCGCCCAAAACAACCTGGGTTTCATGTACAACAAACTCGGTCTTTATAAAGACGCCGTCCGGCACCTCAAGGAAGCCATCCGTCTGAGCCCTGAATATGCCGTGGCCCACAACAACCTGGGCTGGACCTACAACCGGCAAGGTAATTTTAAGGAAGGGATTAAAACCCTCAAAGAGGCCATTCGTCTATCCCCAAAACATGTCGATGCGCACAACAATCTGGGCTGGGCCTATAATGCCGAAAAACAATATGAGCAAGCCGTTCCCATCCTTGAGGAAGCCATCCGCTTGAATCCCAAATCGGCTTATTCCCATAACAATCTCGGCTGGGCTTATATCGGCCTGCAACGTTATAAGGAAGCGATCACGACTTTTAAGGAGACCATCCGTTTGGATCCGAAACTGGAGTATCCCTACAGCAACCTCGCCCAGCTTTATGATCAAATGGTAGAGGGAAAAAATGCTCTCTTCTATGCGGAAAAAGGGGCAA
>JAJFIL010000076.1 GCA_021774965.1 Alphaproteobacteria bacterium | reverse complement strand
CATTTTTGAGAACCGGTTCATGCATGTGCCGGAATTAATGCGCATGGGAGCCGACATCGCTGTTGATGGGCAAATGGCAACCATCACCGGGCAGTCAAGCCTCAAAGGGGCTCAGGTGATGGCAACCGACCTGCGTGCCTCCGTCTCCCTGATCCTGGCGGGTCTTGCGGCAGAAGGGGAGACCATGATCTCCCGCGTCTATCATCTGGACCGCGGATTTGAGCGGATCGAAGAGAAACTGGGCGCCGTGGGTGCCGATGTCCTGCGGCTTAAGGGCTAATTTGACCCCAAAAGAGCCAAAACCCGACTGAAATGGAAGTGGGCCGGTTGATGCCGGTGGAATAGCCCCCTAGCGTATGCGTGTTTGGTTCAATTGATTCCGGCTTTGCCCTCCCATGCCCCTTGCTCTTCAAGTACACGACGAAGAAGATCTCTCGGTCATCTCCGCCCATCTGCAGGATGCGGTGGGGGTTGTGGGTGACATGACATATTTGCCCAAACAGCGGCGCTTTGCCCTGGTGGTCAATCGCTTTGTATGGCTGGAGGGCCAGAAGGAAGGCAAGAAGAAAGGCCTCTTTGCAGACCGAAGACCTCACCGGGTGCGCACGGGGCTTCATTTTGATGGGGTCGAGGCGGTCAAGGTCAAGAACCTTTCGCCGACAGAGAAAGATGCTGCCTTCGAGCTTCTGGCCATCCGCTTTGAAAATGCGGGGGGCTCGGATGATCCTTCCGGGACCATTGAGCTGGATTTTGCCGGTATTGGAACCTTGCGCCTTGAGGTGGAATGCATCGAAGGGATGTTGCAGGATATGGGTGAGCCCTATCCTGTGAAATCCAAACCTCGGCACCCGGCCTCCGGCTGACAAGGCGGGCACAGATAATGGCACAACGCCTGAATATTCATTTCAAAGATTTTGCCGAGCAGTTCAAAGCGCTTGTCGAAACCCCGCGCGGAAGCGTCGCGAATGTCTCTTTAACTGTGAGCGATATCCTGAGCGATGTTGCCAAGCGCGGTGATGAAGCTGTTTGTCATTACACGAATAAATTCGATGGTCACGTTGTCGAGGTGGGAAACCTCCGTATTCGTGAAGATGAGGTTAAAGCCGCCATCGCACAAGTTGATGCTGCCGACCTTGAGGCCCTAAAGCTGGCCGCAGGTCGCATTGAAGCCTATCACAAACGCCAGATGCCGACAGATGATCGCTATACGGATGATGCAGGGGTGGAGCTGGGCTGTAGATGGACGGCTATCGATGCGGTGGGTCTTTATGTGCCTGGCGGCAAGGCAAGCTATCCCAGTTCCGTTCTGATGAATGCGGTACCTGCCAAGGTGGCAGGGGTTTCGCGTTTGGTCATGTGTGTGCCTACCCCGAATGGGGAGCTAAACCCCCTTGTGCTGGCGGCAGCGGACATTGCGGGGGTGGATGAGATCTATCGCATCGGCGGGGCGCAGGCTATTGCGGCCATGGCCTATGGCACTGACACCATTGCAGCCGTGGACAAGATTGTCGGCCCGGGCAATGCTTTTGTGGCCGAAGCCAAAAGGCAGGTCTTTGGCAAAGTCGGCATCGATCTGATTGCAGGGCCTTCTGAGATATTGGTGGTCGCTGATGGAGATAACGTCGCCAGAATGACGGCCATCGATCTGCTCTCCCAGGCCGAACACGATGAGACTGCGCAAAGCATCCTTCTCACCGATGATGGAGAGTTTGCCGATAAGGTAGAAAAGGCCATCGAGGAAGAGCTGAAAATACTGCCCAGCGCCGCCATTGCGTCAAAAAGCTGGAACGATTTTGGGGCCATCATTGTGGTCGGGGATCTGCTTGATGATGCGCCTGCGCTGGTGGATGCCCTGGCACCAGAACATCTGATGATCGCCACCGATGAGCCCGAGGCCCTGTTCGAGCGCGTCAAACATGCGGGGGCCATCTTTATGGGGCGTTCAACGCCGGAGGCCATTGGTGATTATGTGGCGGGCTCGAACCATGTACTGCCCACGAATCGCAGTGCGCGATTTTCCTCCGGCCTGACATTGTTTGAGTTTCTCAAGCGGACTTCGGTGGTGCGGACCGATTCGGCAGCCTTGGCCAAAATTGGCCCCGCAGCGGTCCGTTTGGCCGACGCAGAAGGCCTGCCGGCCCATGCCACCTCTGTGTCAAAGCGCCTCAAGAAATAGTCTTCTGGCAACGGGCCATCCATGTCTCTAATGTGCAGCGGAGTGAATTGAGGACCTTTGGGCATGAACGAGACCAGTCCCTTTCGGATTGTTGATATATCTCTGGACGAGCGCAGCGTCATTCGGCGCACGCCGGAGATTGATCATGATCGCTCGGTCGCCATCTTTGATTTGCTGGAAGACAATCATTTCCGTCCCGAGGGCACCGCAGAAGGCCCCTATAATCTGCGCCTTTCCATCGAAGAGGGGCGGCTGGTGGTGGATATCACCCTGGGAGAGGGCGATCCCGTGGGCAAGCATATCCTCTCTCTTCGGCCCTTTAGCCGGGTGGTGAAGGACTATTTCGAGATTTGTGCCAGTTACTATGATGCCATCAAGGGCTCATCCCCTCAGAAGATCGAGGCCCTGGATATGGCCCGTCGCGGCATCCATGATGAGGCGGCAGACCTGCTGAAAGACCGGCTGGAAGGCAAGATCGAGGTGGATATTGATACCGCCCGGAGGCTCTTCACCCTTATCTCGGTGTTGCACCTACGCCCCGACGCGACCATTCGCTAGGCATCAATGGACTTCAAATTGCCTTAGCCCTTGATTTCCGAGTGCTTTTGATGCAATCACCGCCTCTTCTAAGACGCAACGAGGCATGAATGGCCAAAGAAGAATTAATCGAGTTTGAAGGCGTGGTTTCGGAACTGCTTCCGAATGCTACTTTCCGGGTCAAGCTTGAGAACGACCACGAGATTATCGCTCACACCGCAGGCAAGATGCGCAAGAACCGCATTCGCGTGCTGGCAGGCGACAAAGTGCTTGTTGAGATGACGCCCTACGACCTGACCAAGGGCCGTATCACCTATCGCTTCAAATAGCGTCCGCGCCCGTGGCGTCTTCCCCACCAGAGCTCATATTGGCAAGCGCAAGCCCTCGGCGGCTAGCGCTCCTGGAACAGATCGGCGTGGTCCCTACGCGGGTTGTCCCCGCAGATGTGGATGAGACCCCCTGGCCAGATGAAGACCCGCGCGCTCACGCTGAGCGCCTGGCCCGCAGCAAAGCCCAGGTGGTCGCAGATCAGAACCCTGGCGCGCTTGTGCTTGCCGGAGATACTGTCGTGGCCTGCGGTCGGCGCATCCTGCCCAAGGCAGAAACCCTGGAGCAGGCCGAGGCCTGTCTTGATCTTCTTTCCGGGCGGCGACACCGGGTAATTACCGGGCTTGCTCTGATCAAATCTGATGCTGCGGTGCAATCAAAAACAGTGATCAGTATTGTGGCTTTCAAGCGCTTGTCGAATGACGAACGAAAAGCCTATCTTGGCTCAAACGAATGGCGCGGCAAGGCAGGTGGATATGCCATCCAGGGTCTTGCTGCCGGACTTATCAGCTACTTGCGCGGCTCCCACTCCAATGTGGTCGGCCTGCCGCTTTATGAGGTGGTGCAACTTCTCAATGGTGCGGGCGTTCCCGTCTTTGCGCCGAAATAGATTTATTTATCCCGTTACTCAAGATTGGAGAAAACCCCGTGGCCCGTGAAATTATGATCAGCGTCTCACCAGGCGAAACACGCATTGCAAAATTCGAAGGTGGGCAATTGACCGACCTTGCCTATGAACGCGAACGCGGAGAAAACGATGTTGCCGTGGGCGACATCGTGCTGGGTAAAGTTACCCGCGTAGACCCCTCAATCAATTTGGCCTTTATTGACATCGGCACAGACCGCCATGCGGTTCTGCTGGGCTATGACGCCGAACCGCTTGGGGACGGAGATCCTCGCGAGCGTCGGGGGCGTCCGCGCATTGATCGGCTGGTAGAAGAAGGCCAATCCCTTGTGCTGGTGGTGGTCTCCGAAGCTATTGCAAACAAAGGCGCCAAACTATCGGCCAAGATCACTCTGCCGGGGCAACACCTTGTGTTCGTGACTTATCGTGATGAGATCATCTTCTCCCGGCAAATCTCCGATGAAGAAGAAAAAGATCGCCTGCGTGACGCCATCGGCGATGCAGCCCCTGACAATGGCGGCTTGATCCTGCGTACCAGCGCATCGACAACAGAGCCCGAAGCCCTGCGCGAGGAAGCCACCACGCTTTCGACAAAATGGGCGGAGATCTGCGAAGACGCCGGAAAGGCCAAAGGCCCCGGCATTCTGATCCAGGAAGAAGTTGGCCCCATCCGGGCCTTGCGCGATCATCTGAGCGGCGATGTGGGCCGGGTGCTGATCGATGATGGCGAGCTGGTCGCCACGGCGAAAGCCTATGCCAAGGACAACGCACCGGAAATCCTGGATGTGATTGAACATTACACGGACGATCAACCGCTGTTCGAAGCCTTTGACATTGAACATGACATCGAACGCTTGCTCAGCCCTCGCGTGCCGCTGAAGGGCGGCGGCTGGATTATGATCCAGGAGACCGAAGCGCTGATCGCCATTGATGTGAATTCCGGTCGCAGGCGTGTGCAGGGCGGTAAGGAAGCCATGGCGCTGGATACCAACCTCGCTGCAGTCAAGGAAGTGGCCAAGCAAATCCGCCTGCGCGGGCTTGGCGGTGCTTTTGTGATCGATCTGATCCAGATGCGCGAAGAAGACAATATGATCAAGGTGGAAGACACTCTTGATGCGGCCATGAAGAACGATCCGCTGCCGCACAAAGTGGGCGAGATTTCTGATTTCGGTCTGCTGGAGCTCACGCGCAAACGCGCCTCCAAGCCGCTTAATCGTCAGCTTACGGAGAAATGTGAGCCTTGCGAAGGTCGCGGCGTGCAATTGACCGTGGAAACCGTGGGGCTTGATCTCTTGCGCCGGGCAATGGTCTTGCGTCAGCCGACGGATCTGATCATGCGTGCCAACGATGAAGTTGCCGAATGGCTGGATGGGGCAGGGGCACCGCTTCTGGGTCAGGTCAAGGAACGCCTGGGCGTTGACGTGAACATTCAGGCCGAAAGTGTCTGGCCACGTGAACAAGTAGACGTGCGCACAGCCGCCAGCCTGAAGCCACGCGAAGAAACAGCCGAATCGCCTGCGGAAGAAGAAGCCACTGAAGCCAGCGAAGACGCCTGATGGCAGGGGCCCGCGCCAACAAGACCTGTCCCATCTGCAGCGTGCGCGAGCCGGTTGTCGACTATCATCCGTTCTGCTCCAAACGCTGCGCCGACGTGGACCTGTCCCGTTGGCTCGGCGGTAAGTACTCTATTCCGTCAGCCGAACCCGTCGATGAGTTCGAGCTGATGGACGCGTTGGAGCGGGAGCGGAGCACTCGTCAGGGTGCGGAGGAGTCGGGGTGAATTTGGCGCTCGGAATTGCAGTTTATGGTGCGCTGGTTTCATCGATTCTTGCCGGAATTACAGTTTACAGGTTTTTTGAGAGTAAAAAGTTCATCCGCATTTCCCGAGACTATTACTATGGCGATGAGGATAATGAATTCTGTTTCTTGATTGCAAATACATCAGGGCAGAAGCTGATGATTACGGAGTGTTGGGTTAACTCCTTCGCGCGCAATCGATTTGGGCGAACAGCCCAAGTGTGGGGGTCTGAGCCTGATCTCTCGGATGTTACAAAAATGTCTGCTTCGGAACCGGGTAAGGTTCTGATCCCTTTTTCTTTAGACCCGGGTGCAATTATCTATGCTGAGGTAGAAGGGAAGAGCTTGCTGAGAAATTTTCGTGCAGATCAAATCGAACGAAAGAAGTCAGGTGCAAAAATTCCTAACTACTGTAATCGAATGAACATATCTGTTCATCACTCTCTATCGAACCGGCCTACTCTCTTCAAGTTCCGATTGTCTGGTCGGCCGTGGACCAGAACAATAAAAATTGGCCCGGTTAACAACAGCCACACGAGCTAGATAAATCGATTAGCAATTTGTTGATTGATCTGTTGGCCACCCCCACCCGTCGCACTTCGCTTGCCGACCTCCCCCGTCAAAGGGGGAGGTGGTTTTTTAACGCGCGCACCTAGTGTCCCTTCCCCCCTTGAGGGGGAAGGTTAGGATGGGGGGTATGCCGAAGGCACATCACAACATGATGGCTTCCATATGCAAGCAACGCTTCAATATGGAAGTAAAAGAGCACCCTTATGTAATTCTGCATCAATAAGGAGCCACTGTGGCTGCCATGTTAAAGCGTTCGTTCAATATGGCGACTTTCCAGTCAAATCGGCCGTCATTCCGGGGCGAACACTTGTGTTCGAACCCGGAATCTCTGGATGTCAGATATCTGCTCGAGATTCCGGATAATCGCTTTCGCGATTTCCGGAATGACGATTCTTGATTAATACCCCGCGGCCATGCCGTCTTTGCGCATCTCACTTGCACCGTGATAGACGCCGGTTTCCGGATCGCGCCAGATGGCTTGATAGCCGCCAAAGCCGCCATTGCCGTCCTCGGTCACGTGCCCGCGGCGGGCCATGTCTTCGCGAATGGCGGGGCCATAACCGCTTTCAAGTTCCACAACGCCCACGCCCTCGCCGGGAACGCCGGTCGCCGTAGAGGAGCCTGCGTGGCGGAAGCGCGCAGCATCGCCAGCTTCCTGAACGTTCATGCCGAAGTCGATCATGTTGACCACGATCTGCACATGGCCCTGAGGCTGCATGTCCCCGCCCATAAGACCAAAGCTCATGAGGGGCACGCCATCGCGCATCATGAAGGCCGGAATGATGGTGTGGAACGGGCGCTTGCCGGGCGCGTAAGCATTTGGATGATCATCTTCCAGCGCGAAGAGCTCACCCCGGTCCTGGAACATAAAGCCCAAACCATCGGCCACCAGGCCTGAGCCCATGCCGCGATAGTTGGACTGGATCAGCGAGACCATCATGCCGTTCTCATCGGCCACGGTGAGATAGGTGGTGTCGCCTTGTTCAAGGCGCTGTTCGCCGGGGGCCACTTCGGTCATGGCCGTGTCGGTGGAAATCAGCGCGCGACGTTCGGCGGCATATTCGTCACTGATCAGCCATTCAACGGGAATGTCGCTGAAATCAGGATCCGCGTAGTAACGGGCAAGATCTTCAAATGCCAGACGCTTTGCTTCGACCATCAGGTGCAGCGCATCGGCACCCGGGCCCATTGATGCAAGGTCGAAACCTTCCAGGATCTGCAGCATCTGCAACGCGGCAATGCCTTGGGTGTTTGGCGGCAGCTCAAAGACATCATAGCCGCGATAGTTCACGCCCACCGGATCAACCCATTCGCTTTCATGGGCTGCGAAATCTTCAAAGCGCAGGTCGCCCCCAATGCGGCGCATATAAGTATCAACGGTTTGTGCGATCTCGCCGTTATAAAATGCGTCGCGGCCATCGCGCGCGAGAATGTCGAAAGTGTTTGCCAGGTCCGGATTGCGGAAGATCTCGCCTTCTGCCGGGGCATGACCATCGATGAGATATGTTGCGCGGGCGTTGTCGAATTCTTCCAGCCACGGGCCTTCTTCATAACGCCGTTGGAAGATGTCCATGTTGCGATCCCAGTAATAGCTAATCAATTGCGTGACCGGAAACCCCTCGCGGGCATAGCGCGTGGCAGGGGCCAGAACGTCGCTCATGGGAAGCGTGCCAAAGCGGCCATGAAGCTCAAACCAGCCATCTACCGTGCCGGGCACGGTGACGGGAAGCGAGCCCACGGAGGGAATGCTGCCCGCATCCCCCAGACGCTGGCGCAGATCTTCCATGGACCGGCCCCGAGGGGTGCGGCCTGAAGCATTAAGCCCATAAAGCTGCTCGGTCTCCGGGTCCCAGACGATGGCAAAAAGATCGCCCCCGATGCCGTTGCCTACAGGCTCCATCAGGCCAAGCGCTGCGTTCGCCGCAATGGCCGCGTCCACGGCGCTGCCGCCTTCTTTGAGGATATCGAGGGCTACTTGCGTGGCAAGCGGGTGCGCGGTGGCTGCCATGCCATGAACGCCCAGCACAGGTGCCCGGGTGGCAAAGGGCGCGCCGACAACACGGTCACCGCCGCCCACGTCGCCAAAGGCGGTGGAGACCATGGTGCCCAGGGCTGCTGCCCCTGCGAAAAGGGCCGTCCGCAAACGACTTTTCGAAGTCTTGCCAGATGTCTGCTTTGGTGTCTGTGATGACATGAAATTCTCCCTGTGCGCCGCGATTGTCTCGACCGGTCGCCGTAATGCCCTACCTCTTGGCCTCAAGTTAACCGAAAGAGATGAGATTGCCCATCCTCGCCCACCTCATAGGGCCCGTATTGGAGGTATGGGGGAGTATCCGGGCTTCCAGGTCAAGTATTAGATATAGCTAATATAAAAAATCCATTTACCGCAACGCAGAAAGCCCCCTTGCGCGAGCCAAAACCATCTCCTATAAACCGCCTCTCTTTGGCGCAAAGCATCACGCTTTTCGCGCCTCGCCCGGGTAGCTCAGTTGGTAGAGCAACGGATTGAAAATCCGTGTGTCGGTGGTTCGATTCCGCCCCCGGGCACCATTATCTCAATAAAGTAACGAGTTACAGTGTGTGGTTCCGCGTGCCGAGTTATTTGTAACTCTTCGGGCATCGGATGGCCTTTGTTGGGCGCAAACCGGTCGCCTTGACAGGGCCTTCAAACTGACGGTTCTTTAGCCAGTAAGCGACATTTGATTCCTGCTTTGTTGAAACCGGGTGCCGTGCTTTGCGCGTACGGGGGGACAGTCCATAGCAACAAGAAATTCGGTTCCGCCACCCGGCACGCTGCTGAAGCTAATTTCACCTCCCATAAGCTCAACCAATTGCCTGGTAATGGATAGCCCAAGACCGGAGCCACCGTGTAAGCGGGAATCAGATTTGTCTGTCTGGGCGTAAGGCTCAAAAAGCTTGTCCTGCTGATCAATCGGAATGCCTTTCCCTGAGTCAGCAACCGCCAAATGGAGGGTCTCTGCTCCCCCTTCTTCCTTCTCAACATGGTAGCGTATCTGTATCAATCCACTGTCCGTGAACTTGATTGCATTGGACAAGAGATTTGTAAGCACCTGTTGGATTCGATATCGATCCCCCAGGAACCACTTGGGAGTATTTTCAAGATGGCTAAATCGAATTTCCAGAGAATCGACATTGGTAGTATTTGACAAAAGCTCGATCGTCTCGTCAATGAGAAGACACAAGTCAAACTCTGAAATGTCTAACTCAACCATCTTGCTCTCAAGGCGTGAGTGTTCGAGGGTCTCATTGATCAGCCGAAGCAGGGTTTTGGACGATTGATAAATTATCTTGAGGTGTTGCAGTTGTTGCCCCTCGAGGTCATCTCTACACAGAAGATCAGACATACCCATAATTCCCTGCAGGGGTGTGCGAAGCTCATGCCCCATGTAGTCCAGAAACCTGGTCCTTTCTACCGCGCTGATTTCGGCCAATTCCATGGCTTTCTGAGTCACTTCGATTTGGCGATTCTGCAGGGTGGTTGCTGCCCTGGTTAAACGATATGTGACAAAAATGGCGAAGCAAGCCACGACAGCCGACATGACAAACATTGAGTCCAGATTTACGGAGCTGGTATAGAGGATACCTTGTCGTGACAATATGCTTATCGCTATTACCGCGCCAATTAGAAGTGTTGTTACGACAATGCCGCCTTTTCTACCCACAAAAAAATTTGCGACAACTGTGACGAATGGCAAGACCATCATTGCGGGAGCGAAGATTGTTGCCGTTAACGCGACGCTGGAAATCAATGACAGGTATACTCCAGCAATAAATGTAATTGCGCCCGCGCGATACGACGCCGACAGATATAGGACAACAACAGATATTGTCGTGACAGATGCGCCAAATGCGTTAACACCATGTATCAGAGGGTCGTCGAAACCGGTCATAAATGCCAGTGCGATGATTGCCCACCATGCCAGCGCGAGTGGTGGTACATAATAAACTTGCAGCCGAAGACGTCTATAGTCGACCGTGTTGACCTCAATGGATGCTCGTTTGCGGATGAACTCAAGATATTTGGCAAAACTGTCATTTATCAACTTGAGTGGTTGGTTGAGCGCCTGGCGCCCCAACCCGTCAGAATGCGATCCCATAACCATCCGATTTCCGCAATTACTTTCACTATTATAGAGAAGTGCCGCCTAATACCTTGTTAATCAGCTCCCCAACTGATTGTTTCGGTTAAGCGGGATGGCGCGGACGCGGTTTTCTAATAAATACATCTTCATTCAATTACATAGTACTTACATACTCATCACATAACATATTGAGATAACGCATAAATATATTAGACTCCTGGATTGAAAATCCGTGTGTCGGTGGTTCGATTCCGCCCCCGGGCACCATCCTGCTTCGCTCCTTTGGAGCTTCGCAGGACAGGTCCTGTTTCATCAAAAAATTGCATAGGTTGCTATCTGCTCGGGCGCGAAGTAGGGCTGTACCTTGCACTATGTCTATTTGATCAAAAGTGTCAGCAGTCCGTCCCAACGGTATGTTGGAAGAACTACGGATCTTAAAATTCGAATGTCCATTGTTAGCGTTCTAACGGACGTCGATGAGGCTGTGGCTTTACTTCCATTGATAGCCAAGCAGTGACATTGACGATCGTCAGACCATCTAATGATAGCCTATACGAATACAGGCTAACTCTAATATGAGAAGGTGACCGTTATGAGTTATGACGATGCGTTTGGCATTGACGTTCGTGAGGTGACTGAAATGGAACGGGAGGGGAAACCCGCTCGCATGGTCTCCGGCTCTCGTGTCTACGCAACTGATATCGCAGATTTGTGGGACGCACTCACCAACAAAGAGCGTATTCCCCGTTGGTTCTCACCGATATCAGGTGAGCTTAAGCTTGATGGGCATTACCAACTCGAAGGAAATGCAGGGGGCAAGATTACGCAATGTAGCGCACCCCAAGCATTCGACGTGACCTGGGAAATTGCAGAGAATACAAGCTGTGTGAATGTCAGATTGGAGGCTTGTGAAGAAAGTACAAAGCTCACACTGCAACACATCATGCCTCAAGATCGTGCCAGCGAAGAATTCTGGCAACAATATGGACCAGGCGCCACTGGTGTCGGCTGGGACTGCAGTTTCCATGGGCTGGCGCTCCATTTGGAGAGTGGCGGTAGTGCTATCGACAAGAACGAATACGAAGCCTGGATGGCATCCAAAGCTGGAAAAGCCTTTTTGCGAGACTGCGCTTCTGCATGGGGGGCGGCTCACATTGCAGCCGGAGAGTCGACAAAAACTGCGCAAGCTATGGCCGACAAGACTGCAGGTTTTTATACAGGTGCGTGATGCCTGCATTTGATGTGTCTGGCGCGCCCATCAGGCGATACGTCGTTGAGTTGCCAGCGCGGCTCTAATCGGCGGACTGTCGGCCGGCACCCGCTCCAAAACACCCCTTCCATGAAGTTGATGTTCTGATAGTCTCTCGCAACGTTTGAGGGAGGAAATTGTTGAACCTACTCGCTGAACTACGCCGCAGAAGCGTCTTCCGCGTTGCCGCTGCCTACCTGATTTCAGGCTGGGTGGTGATGCAGGTGGTCGGCGTCATTACGTCTGCCTCTGGCCTGCCGGAATGGGCAGATTCGCTGGCTCTGGTTTTATTGGTGGTGGGCCTGCCCATTGCGCTGATCGTGGCTTGGGCGTTTGAGATGACGCCGGAAGGGGTCAAACAGACCGGCAACAGTGGCGAAGCAGCGTTGCGCCCCTTCAGCATTACCGATGGTGTGTTGTTGGCAGGCTTGGCACTCGTCATCGGCTTTATCGGCTGGCAACAGCTAGCACCCCCGGAAACCGTTGTTGTGGAAGTGCCTGTCGTATCGGATGAAGGACCGGTTGAGACGGCGACGGAAGATATGGCACCAGGTCCGGAAGCTGCCTCCATTGCTGTGCTGGCCTTTGCGGATTTGTCCCCCGATGGTGATCAGGAACATTTCTCGGACGGTATATCCGAAGAGCTTCTGAACGTGCTGGTTCGTGTGGAGGGCCTGCGCGTTGCTTCGCGTACATCGGCGTTTCGGTTCAAGGGAAGCAATGCCAGCATCCCTGAGATTGGGCTCGATTTGAATGTGCGTCATGTGCTGGAAGGTTCCGTTCGGCGGTCGGGCAATACGATCCGCATCACGGCCCAACTTATCGATAGCGCCACGGACGAACACCTTTGGTCAGATACCTATGACCGGGAGATGACCGCATCCAATCTGTTCGAAGTGCAGGATGATATCGCCACTGCCATCGTGGCGGCGCTGAGTGAACGATTGCAGGGCATCCTTCCGGCTGCCGACATCGAAGTTGAAACAACCACGGAAAATCTTACCGCTTACGAGCTTTTCCTTCAGGCGAGACCATTGTTCCTGGCACGCCAGGATTTGCCCCTCGCGGATCAGTATCTGGCCCAAGCGATTGAGCTGGATCCGGAGTTTAATGAGGCGTGGGAGCTTCGTGCCGCCATTCGATATCTTGGTGTCAGCTATGGAGGCTTTGAAGGTGAACCTGAAGAGCAATATGCAATGGCTGTTGAATTTGCCGAAACAGCCTTGAGAATTGAACCCAACAGCTCTCTTGCCATTGCGGTCATTACAAATGTCACATCTGAATCGAGCCCTCAGCCCGATGCAGCTTCTGTCAGGGCAACAATTGATGGATACAGCCGAGCCCTTGAGATCGACCCGCGCAATACAACGGCGCTTAATTGGCGGGGAATGGTATATGGAACTATTGGTGAAGTTGATCTGGCTTTAGCAGATTTCAATAGTTGCCTGGAAATTGAGCCCTATTACATCCCGTGCCGGGGAAACCTGACGGTGTCCTATCCAGCAGTTGGGAATGACCAGGCAGCCTATGACGCCTTTATCGAAATGCGGAACCAGGGTGCCAACCTGAATACTTTTCCATTAGGTACATTGGCCCGGCTTGGCATGCGCGATACATTTTTAATTGTCGCAGCAACTCTCTATGGTCCAAACGCTCCGTGGGGGGACCACGAAGTGCTTTTCGAAATGGCGCAAAACCCGGAAGGTGATTTTGACCATCTTCTGGAGGCGATCACGGAGTATGAAGTGGCGCGTGATGTTTTTGTTTTCCCCTACCAGGGCGTTGACATTCTGCTCGGAAACCATGAACGAGTTGAAGCTGGCTGGAGCGGTATTTGGGGCCCGGAATTTGCGGGATACAGGCGCAGTGAAGTGTTTCAGCGACACCTTGCAGAGGGCCCACTGCTGGAATACTGGCGCACTTACGGCTTTCCGCCCCAATGCCGCGAACGAGATGATGGTTGGATTGAGTGTGATTGATTAGCGGTTTTCATTCCCCCAATTTCTCAAAACTGCCGGATGAAACAGAATGAAATCGGCCCTACCCGGGTTTGAGCCAGGTTCATTATGCATCCGAAACAATCGTAAAACGCTTCCAGATGAGATAGACCGCAGGGATCACCACCAATGTGAGAATTGTGGCGCTGACCATGCCGCCCACCATGGGGGCAGCAATGCGGCGCATAACCTCAGAGCCTGTGCCGGTGCCCAGCATGATGGGCAGGAGCCCGGCAATGGTCGCCGCCACGGTCATCAAGATGGGCCGCACGCGCATCAAGGCGCCGTCGATCACGGCTTCCCTTAGATCATCAAGGGAAAGCTTGCCCCCTGTCGCGCCGAGTTGTTCCCGTTTCCTTGCCAATGCCTGATCAAGATAGACCAGCATCAAAACGCCAATCTCAATGGCCACACCGGCAAGAGCAATGAAGCCCACGCCCACGGCAACGGACATATTATAGCCGAGCAGATAGATTAGCCACAGCCCGCCCACCAGGGCAAAGGGCAAAGTTCCCATAATAATGAGAACCGACATGAGATTGCGGAAGTTGAGGAACAACAAGATCAGTATGGTGATCAATGTAAACGGCACCACCACTGCAAGGCGTTGTTGCGCGCGCTCCATATACTCATACTGCCCTGACCATCCCAGAGAATAGCCCGCAGGCAAGTCGATGCCTTCTTCTACAATGATGCGGGCCTCGGCCACGTAAGAGCCGATATCGCGCCCTGAAATGTCTATGTAGATCCAGCCGTTGAGCCGTGCATTTTCACTGCGGATCACGCCCGGGCCTTCGGAGACATCGATATCCGCCACCCGGCCAAGGGGGATCTCTGCGCCGGCTGGGGTTAAAATGGGAAGCTGGCGCAAGCGTTCCAGGGAGTCGCGATATTCCCGTGGATAGCGGATGTTGATGGGATAGCGCTCAAGGCCTTCGATGCTCTCGGCCACGGTCATCCCGCCAATGGCAGTGCGCACCACGTCTTGGACGTCAGCAATGTTGAGCCCAAAGCGAGCTGCTTCCAGTCGGTTAATATCAATGTCGATGAACCGCCCGCCGGTGACCCGTTCGGCATAGACCGATGCTGTGCCCGGCAAATCAGCAAGGAGGGTTTCGATCTGTTCGCCAATTTCGCCAATAACATCAAGGTCAGGCCCGGCAACCTTGATCCCCACAGGGGTCTTGATCCCGGTGGCCAGCATATCGATGCGGTTGCGAATGGGCATGATCCAGACATTTGTCAGGCTTGGCACTTGCACAAGCGCATCAAGCTCGGCGCGGATATCATCCATGGTAATGCCCGGGCGCCATTCATCCCGGGGGCGAAGCTGTATGGTGGTCTCAATCATGGTCAGCGGGGCGGGATCCGTTGCGGTATCTGCGCGGCCCGCTTTGCCGAATGTGGTCAGCACCTCGGGAACGCTGCGGATCAACTGGTTCGTTTGCTGAAGAATTTCTGCAGCTTTCGCAGCGGAGATACCGGGAAAGGCGCTTGGCATATAGAGCAAGTCGCCTTCGTCGAGGTCCGGCATGAACTCCCCCCCAATCCGGGTAAGGGGCAGAGCGGCGCTGGAGATTACCAACAAAGCAACGATTCCTGCTGCCAGGGGTCGCCTCAGAGCCATATTGATGAAGGGGCGATAGCCCGCGATCAATACCCGGTTGATCGGGTTCTTGTGCTCTGGAGAAATCCGCCCCCGAATGAAATAGCCTATGAACACCGGTACAATGGTGATGGACAAAAAGGCTGCCGCTGCCATGGCATAGGTTTTGGTATAGGCAAGGGGATGGAAAAGCCGCCCTTCCTGTGCTTCCAGTGCGAATATAGGCACGAAGCTGAAAGTAATGATCAGCAGGGAGAAGAAGATCGGTGCGCCAACCTCAGAGACTGCCTCGCCAATGACGCGCCATCGGTTCTCATTTGTAAGCGGCTCGCGCTCGGCATGTTTATGAACGTTCTCGATCATCACAATGGCCGCATCCACCATGGTGCCAACGGCAATGGCGATGCCGCCCAAGGACATGATGTTGGCGTTGATGCCTTGCATGTTCATGACGATGAAGGCCACCAGTACACCCAAGGGCAAACTCACCAACACCACCAGCGCGGAGCGAAAGTGAAAGAGGAACACCGCACACACCAGAACGACGATGAGAAATTCTTCCAGCAGCTTTTCCTGCAACGTCTCAATGGCGCGCTCGATCAGACCGGAGCGGTCATAGGTGGTGACGATCTCCACGCCTTCGGGCAGGCTTGTTCTCAGCTCATCCAATCGCTCCTTTACCCGGTCGATTACGGCCATGGCGTTTTCGCCAAAGCGCATGATGATGACGCCGCCAACGGCTTCGCCCTCGCCATTGAACTCTGCAACCCCGCGTCTTAGTTCCGGCCCGGTTCGGATCTCCGCAATGTCTCGCAAAAGAATAGGCGTGCCAGTTTCGGTATGAGCAAGGGGGATAAGCTCCAGATCTTCGATGGACTCAATGTAGCCCGAAGCGCGGATCATATATTCTGCCTCAGCCATCTCGATCACCCGGCCGCCAGTTTCAGAATTGCCGCGCTGGATGGCTTGGCGCACACGAGCCAGGGTGATGCCATAGGCGCGGAGGCGATTGGGATCGACCACCACTTGATATTGTCGTTCCATACCGCCGATAGAGGCAACTTCCGAGACACCTTCGATGGTCTGAAGCTCGTATTGCAGGAACCAATCCTGAATGGACCGCAATTGAGAAAGGTCGTGGGTGCCGGTCCGATCAATCAAGGCATATTGATAGACCCAGCCCACGCCGGTGGCGTCCGGCCCCAGAGAAGGCTGAGCGGCTTCCGGTAAATCGGCGGCCACTTGATTGAGGTATTCCAGAACGCGGGAACGGGCCCAGTAAAGATCCGTGCCATCTTCGAAAATGACGTACACGTATGAATCATTGAAGAACGAATAGCCCCGCACATTCACGGCACCAGGCACGGCCAGCATGGCGGTGGT
>JAJFIL010000075.1 GCA_021774965.1 Alphaproteobacteria bacterium | reverse complement strand
ACAAGTATTCAAGGAACGGGGAAACTGGCGACTCATTCGTCATTCCCGCAAACAGTTGCGGGATTTTTTGCTCTGCCGGGGCGGGATGAATCCTAAATCCATTGTTGGCGCGATTGCCTACTGGTTTTATATGTTGAAAGGGTTGGACGTGCTTGTCTGGCGTCTGGAAACCTTCGGACTCCTTTTGTTGGCCAATCAATGCAAGGAAGACAAACAACGGTTAAACTCCTATCTCTAGCGGGTTGCTGAAAAAGAGAAAAATCCGTTAGCGGGTTAATTTTTGCAGATTTTTGCTTTTAATGTGGCACAGCCTTTCCAGGTTGCGCGCACAGGCTGGAAAGCCTGTGCTACTGTCTTTCTTAAGTAACAGCGTAGGTCGCCAAAATAGTTTTTCAACAACCTGCTAGAATTTTCACTCCAGATTTTTAATGCTTCTCAAACAAGAGCGACGCTTGACCTCCCTATTAAAAAATAAAACGTTCCAAATTATATTCCTGCTCTATTCTTCGGCGTTGATTTTTTTGGGCCGGCAGTTGAATGTGGGACTGCCAAATTTCGACGACGCCTATTACGCCCAAAAAGCCAAAGAAATGCTTGCTTCTGGAAATCTCTGGGTGGTGACCTTCAATGGGGTTCCGGATTTGGCCAACCCTCCGTTTCCGTTCTGGATGACATCCTTAGCATACAAAATCTTTGGAGTGTCGGGTTACGCCGCGATTCTTCCCACGGCTTTACTTGGCGTCGCCACGGTTTATCTGACTTATACCTTGTGCCTGCATCTTTTCAAGAGCCACTGGACCGCCTTTTTTTCCGCCTTTGTTTTGATTTTTCCGGGGATGTTTGTCGATTCTTCCCGCCGGGGCATGGCCGATATCATCCTGGCTTTTGGCGTGACCGGGGCGCTGTATTTTTTCGTCAAGGGATGGGACAACAGGAGATATTACCTTTTATTTGGGTTGATGTCCGCTTTAGCGATTCTGACCAAAAGCGTTCTCGGAGGATTTCCTTTGGCCATTGCGGTGGTCACCCTGGCGCTGGCGGGCCGCTGGAAAGAGATGTTCAGCGCATATTTTTTATCGAGTGTGGTTTTGGCTCTGTTACTGGGTTTCAGCTGGCATCTGATGAACTGGTTCACGTTTGGCGATTCCTTTTTGCAAACCCATTTTGGCTTATTGATTTTCAACCGGGGGTTTGGCGATGAGTTTTCATTTTCAGATTTTTTTGGCTATTGCCGCGATTTTTTAAAAAACTACTGGCCCTGGCTTCCCATCGCCCTCGCCGGATTGTTTCAATTTGGCAAACGCGCTTTTCTGGAAAAAGATATACGGTATCAACTGTTATTTACCTGGGTCGTGTTCACGTTTCTGGTGATGAGTAGTAGCAGAAACCAGACACTGCGTTACCTGTTCATGATATTTCCTGCACTGGCGATTGTGACCGCCAAGACCGTGGGAGATTGGGTGAGCGAAGCCGTCAAAGAGAAGTCGTTGCCTTGGATGGTGGGGGTTATTATGACAACGGTTTTATTCGTGAACGTCACTCCTTTGCAGGTGAAAGTCACCCTGTCCCCGAACAGCGTTGATGTCCGGCAACTGGCGGCTGTGATAAATTTGAACACGCCGCCGGACCAAAAACTCGGCAATTACCGTCTTTCCATTCATAACCCACGCAATGCCCTGCTGTTTTACTCAGATCGTTTTATGGACGAGCCGATTGTAGATTCCTTGAAACTTCTAGGTCGCATAGAAAATCAGCCTGGCTCCACCTGGTTGACTTCGGTTCCCGAGTTTCAAAAACTTCAGCAGGATTATCCCGGACAATTTTATTTGATTCAGGCCACCCGGAAATACGCTTATTTTACTTCGGTTAAAAATCGGGAGAGCATCCGCTACGATTTTTCTGAAATGAAGGTGCCGATGATTCGGTGAGCCTTAGGAGCGGTTGGTGGAAATGGGTTTTTGGGGCCTTAAAATGTTAATTTCAAGTTGTTGCTAACGTAATAAAGTCAGTAGCACAGGCTTTCTTGCCTGTGCGCACAGCCAGGAAAGGCTGTGCCACTTAAAAACAAAAATCTGCAAAACTTAACTCGCTGATGAAATTTTTCTTTTTCAGTGACCTGTCAGGAACGGTTGGTAAACAAAATAATTGTTTCAAGCAGGTCGGCTTGTTTGAAGGCGAGGCCCTTGTCCCACACCTCGGTAAGGTATTTTTTATCGACCCGCCTTTTTTTCCAGATCTGGTCGGTGGATAGTCGGGTCAGGGGGAGGTCGGAAAAATGCTCCTGCCATTCTGATTCACGGATGACCAGATAAACTTTTTTATCGGTCGTAAGAAATTCGTGCAATAGTTCGGGGGTGAAAATATATTTTGAATACTGCCCCGACAACACTTCCATTCGGGACTGATGACTGCCGAGCCGGTACACTCCAATGATCTCTTTTCCGCTTCCGGTTTGAGCGATTTCCTGCGCGAATTTTTTCATCGGATAGCGGTTGAAAAACGGAATCGCATCGCCGTGAATGACAGCCAGGCTGAGTGTTTGAAAGACAGCCAGAGTCGCGATCAAAGCGATCCGGCGTTTGGCGACAAACAGCAGGAGCAGGATCGACGGACCCACTGCCAGAAATAGAGGCAGAAACATGATCCGAAACGGAACGCTGGTTGCGGATTGAAGTATCAAGACACCTCCGGCGACAGCGAGAGTCAGCAGGAAATAAATCAAGAGCGTGAGATAGAAGGGGATTTTAAACAGAGGCCGGTTGAAGCCGCGCTCCGAACGGGCAAGGCTCGTGAAATAATGACCCAGGATCAAAGCCACTGCCGGAGACGCCGGGAGCATGTAGCGGCTGTGCTCGATTCTGAAGGCTGTGAAAAGCAGGAGAGGAATCAAAACCCAGAGGAAACAGAATAAAAGGGCATAGTTTTCTTTGTCAAAAAAACTCAAAATCCGGGATTTGAAATTTTGGGTCAATAAAGTAAGAGAGAAAATGAGGAACAGGGACCACGGCAGGTAATAACGGACTAAAACTCCCGGATAATAAAAACTGAAAGGGGTTTGATGAACAATGCGATCCCTAAGTTCTGAGCCGAGAATATGGTTTACAAATTCGTCTCCATGCAATAGGAACATGGCGGCAAACCAGGGAACGTCCACTAACAATAGAATCGCCAGTCCGGGTAACAGCCGCATTTCGCCAAATCGTTTCCAGTCTCCCTGAATAAAAAGCAACGCGGTGATCGTGAGAGCAGGAATGAGGATCGCCGGCGGGCCTTTGGCGAGAAACCCCAGCGCCAGCGCAAAATAAAACAGAATATAATTTCGCGTCCGGTGGGCTTCCTCCTGGAAGGCTTTGATGAAAAAATAGAACGCGCACAGGATGAAAAAATTTAAGGTCATATCCGTTGTGGCCCAACGAGATATTTGAAAATGCAGGTACAGGGATGGAAGGATCAAAGCGCCCAGCATGGCGGCCTGAGCGGAAAATAAACGGCGTCCCAAAAGAAAAACCAATACGGCGGATAAGGTTCCGAGCGCCACCGACCACAAACGGGCGGAAACCAGGCTGACGCCGAATATTTTGTAGGAAAGCGCCACCTGCCAGTAAAACAGAATAGGTTTGGCGAAGCGCTTTTTTTCGTGAAACACGGGGGTCAGATAATCGCCCGATTGCAACATGTTTTTGGCGGACAGCACGTAAAAGGTTTCGTCTGTATGGTAGGGAGGCACTTCCCCAAGGTGATAGGAAAGTGTGAAAAAACAGAAGCCGGTCAACAGCGCCAAAAACGTGTAATCCGTAAATTTTGTCTGTAATGAAGATAAAAAGGTTGGCATGGATTCGAGGTGATGATTAAAAATCTGAATAGATCGCTTCGATTGGACTGTTTTAGCAACGATCCTAAGGGGGCGACCCCTGAAAAAGGTTTTAAGATGAAAAATGCAAGCTTGTGAATTATAATCCTTTTCAACCGGATCGAGAAATGGATTTACGCGCCTTTCTGTAAGAGGTCCTTCTCGCGTGGTTCAAAGAGAGAGCCTGCCTTCTTCTAATGAATTAAATTTTTAAAGAGAGCGATATAACGGAAATCTATGGAAAACCCGTCTGACAAACAAATTTTTGTTGAAAATAAACTCCCTGCTAACGCTGAAGGCGAATCCCCGGCGCCGGAAAAGCCGGTTTCTGGTTTTCCCGCGCATTATTTTATCCTCCTGGCCCTCATTCTCTGGACGTTCGGATGCAATCAGATCTGGAGTCTTCTGGATGCGCGTCCATTATCCTGGGACCCGGCGGCCCACCTTCGCATCGTGTTTGGTTATTGGAGCGCCTTTATATCAGAGTCGGACCGGGTGTGGCTGGATTTATTGAGCGTCGAATCGTTTTATCCGCCGTTTTACCATCTTTCGATATTGCCTGTGCTTGCCGGATTGGGGTTTTCTGAAGACAATGCGGTGATGGTCAACTCGTTTTATATGGCCGTTATTATTCTTTCGACTTATGGAATCGGTCAAAGGTTGTACGGTCGCTCGACCGGGCTTCTGGCGGCATTTTTAATGGCCTGCTACCCCTTCCTGGCTTACGTTTCCCGGCAAGTATCAATAGGCACTGCGCTCACGGCGGCGGTGGCGCTTTCCTATTATCTTTTCCTGCGTTCGGCAAATTTTGAAAACCGCAAGTTTTCGTTCTGGTTCAGTTGCTCGTTTGCTGTGGGACTGATGGTTAAATGGACGTTCATCTTTTATTTGCTACCGGCGATCCTTATTGGTTTGTTTCATACCGATGCCGACAAACCGCGCAAGGCTCTTAAGAAAACCGCGTATTATCTGGGAATGATCTTTGCCCTTATGATTTTGCCTTTGGTGATTTTCATTCTCGGCAAAGGACGGGAAGTCGCCCTGGTACTGGAATTCGGCCTGGTATTCGCCCTGGTACGATTCTTTCCTGCCGTCAATATTTCCGCCAAAAAAATAATCAATATATTGACTCTTACCTTTATTTCTTTGTTGGCCTGTTTTCCCTGGTACGCGCACAATTTGGTGAAAATGTCACGCGGCATTGCCAAGTTTGGGTTGCCTGATAGGGTTCTAAAAGGGGATATGGTCTGGGATCTTCCCATTTGGGGCTACTATCTGGAAGCCTGGGGCCGACAGATGGGCATGCCTTTGTTTCTCTTGTTTGTGGCGGGGTTTATTGCTTTTCTATTCAATAAAAAAAATTTCAACTGGCTTTTATTCGGATGGATTGTGTTGCCGTTTCTGGTGTTCACGTTTATCAATAATAAGGGTGTGCGTTACACGATGCCATGCCTGACGGCGGTATCGGTGCTATCGGCTCTTTTTATTATCCAGATAAAAAACAGCGGAATCCGCAATGGGGCTGTCGGACTTGTTGTTGCGGTCAGCTTATTCACCACTATTTACGCGGGATTTTTACCGGGAGATGTGAAAACTCCAGGTTTTGGAAGTTCATTTTTCGGTTTTAAAAGTCTTCCTGTGAAAGAAAACTGGCACATCAACTCCATTCTCGACGATATCGTTGAAGAGTCCGCCCCGCCTCCAGGGAAAATGATCACCGTGCGCACGCTCACCAATCACCCTTGGTTTCATCGGGGAGCTTTCCGCGACGCCGCCATGTTTCGGGGATTGCCAGTTATTGTGAAGAGTGTGAAACGCAATCAGGGCGAGTTGACGGATTACTTCATCACCAAAGACAGCAGTCAGGAAGGGGAATCGGGGAACCGCCAGATCAACCCGAAAAGAGACCGCCTGTTCGATGACCCAACGCTCAGTAAAACGTTTTCCCTGTTTAAAACCTACCCTCTTCCCAATGGTGCCAAGGGGCTGGTGTTCAAGAGAGATGTTTCTCCGGCTGCGGAGATTGAAGGCGCGGTCGATCTGAAACAAGTGGGCAAGCGGTTCATTGAAGCCCTGCCGCATTACCCTATATATGGGATCAAGCAGATTGAAAATGCCCGGATTTCTATTGT
>JAJFIL010000074.1 GCA_021774965.1 Alphaproteobacteria bacterium | reverse complement strand
GAAAATAAAGTCAATTGATAGCTGTATGATACTTGTGATTTAGCTATTAAAGTGGTTTTTTTGGGGATATTATCGCGTTTTATAATTTTTGGAAAAAATTGTAATCTAATATTCTGAATTAATCATAAAGAGACTTCCCTTGAAGAAAATTGAATCTTTTGCTTTTTCAGCCGGCAGGAAAATAGCCGGGAAATACGAAATTGTTTCTAAATTAGGCTCGGGCTGGGAAGGAGAAGTTTACAAAGTCGTTGAGCTAAGAACAGGCATTGAAAGAGCGGCAAAATTTTTCTTCCCGCATCGAAATGCCAGGGATAAAGCATCCAGAACCTATGCGATCAAATTGCACAGGCTTCGATATTGCTCCCTCTTGATTCAATATCATACGGAAGAAACCATTAACTTTCAGAAAATATCTGTCAGGGCTTTGATTTCGGAATATGTCGAGGGAATCCCATTATCAGGATTTCTTAAGATGTTTCCTGGAAACAGGCTGGATCCTTATCAAGCGATTCATTTGTTATATGATCTCGCAGTGGGGATAGAGGAAATTCATTTACTCAATGAATATCATGGCGACTTGCACACTGAGAACATAATTGTTAACAAATTTGGTTTGAACTTTGGTCTAAAAATTCTGGACCTGTTCAGTTTTTCCGCTCCAAAAACGGAAAATATGCGGGACGATGTTTATGGCTTGATTCAAGTTTTCCATGAATGTCTTGGGGGGGGGAAGCGATATTCCCGTCAACCTGAAATTGTAAAGTATATATGTTGTGGTTTAAAACGCAATTTGATCAAAGAAAAATTCCGCACGATTTCCCACCTGCGTGAATATCTTGAAACTATGGATTGGTTCAATCGTTTAGGGTAGGGATGAGCCTGCAATATCAGATTCAACATGGTTTAAGAAGGCTCGAAGTCGATCATTTCATAGTTCTCAAAGACTTTTTTTGAATAGCGCTTGGGCTGGTAGCCGCGTTTTAAATATTTATCCAACCGGGAAGGCCCGTGATTGTACGCTTCCAGAGCCAGGTTCAGATCCCCAAAACGGCTCTCTAATTTGTTCAGGTAGTAAGTGCCCAATGCGATATTGACCTCGGGATTGTATAAAGTGGGACTTCCTTTCCACTCCACTTCTTTTTCCGACGCCAGCGCCACCCCCGTTCTGGGAAGGATCTGCATGAGACCCATCGCTCCTCGATGCGACCGCGCTTTGTTGTTGAATGAGCTTTCGGTGATAATCAAAGCGGTCACGAACATGGGGTCATATCCGTAAACTTTGCTTTCCGCAAGAATCATTCCCGGGATTTCTTCGAAATGCTGAGGATCCATCCGCCGTTGGTAATCTGAAATCACTTGCCGTATTTTTTCTTTTATCTTCTTCTCGTAACTCAGTTGATTGCTGATTTGCGCTTCCCTCTCTTCGATTTCCTTTTGCCTCGCAAGATCCAGAGCTTTTGCAAAGATAACCTCCTCAAATTGAATGGTTGCAGAATGGTAAGGGGAAAGCCCGTAAATAGGCTGAGAAGTTTGTCCTATGAAAACCAGGGAAAATAGTGGCACCAGCAAAGTGGGCAACAAGTTTTTTATTCGATTTGATCTAAACATTTCTTTTCAATCCACCCGTTTTATTTTGGATGCAGTTGATGAGTGAGTTCATTTGTTCAATCCTCCCGAGATGCGAAATGAGGAGTTGAATCAGATTGACAAGCGCTCGTTAAAACCGGGTTACGGGAATGTTACGGATTGGTCACGATTGGAGAATTCGGGGATATTTCCACTGTAAATAGCTATTAAATCAAGGGAGCAGGGATATTCCGGGTTGTGCGTTGGGTGAGATTACGGGTGTTGCAAAACTGTGACTTGAGCGCCACGGTTTCTTGATTCCTCAATTCTATACTTATCGAGATGGCAGGAAGCCCGTTTTATTCCGGCTCCTAGGATAGGTAACAGTTTTATTAACCATATTCTTTTATACAAAGACCTATGAACTTAATAAAAAGTAGATCAGCCAATGTTCTTGTTTCCCGACCTCGATTAAAAACGCGGCATTCTTTGAAAAATGATCTGAGCTATAAGGATCTGCGAGGACTTAATTTGGTGGGTTCGAAGTTAAGTGGAAAGGATTTGAGGGGGGCCAATCTGAGTAACGTCAACCTGGCTTGTGCTGACCTGAGAGAATCTAATCTGCGATGGGCAAAAATTAACAACGCTAAAATGATCGGCGCTAACTTAATAGGCGCCGATTTGAGAGAGGCCTCACTCAATGAAGCGGAATTGTTAAGCGCCAATATGGTGAAAGCGAATCTCGGCAGGGCAGATCTTATCGGGGCAAACTTGAGCATGGCTAAACTGACGCAAGCCAACTTGAGAGAAGCCAACCTCTGGAGAGCTAATTTGTCTGGAGCCAACCTTTGCGGAGCTGATCTTGGGGAAGTGATTTTACTCTCTTGTCAACAGGTGCACTCCGCCTTGATCGACCGGGAAACCGTGCTACCAGACTATATGAACATCAGGTGGCTTTCTGAAGCGCAATTTGAATGCACCCGATTGTAGGCTCCTGAGTATTTGAATATACTTGCCGCTACCTTCCGAAAACCCAGGTTTTTTTTTAATCTCTTCAACGAAATAAAAATCAATCAATTGACAATTTTCTTCCCCTGAAATAGGCTGAACTGAGGGGCCGATTATTCCGAATCCTGAAATCCAGGGTCTGGCGTTGCAATACGGGAAGCGAAGGGAAAATTGAACTTTTTATCGAAATCGAATCTAAAATTTTTCTTGTTGCCAATTTTTTTAGTGATCACCGCTTTAGCGTGTTCGTTTAAGCCCAAGCCTCCTGCAAGCTGGGAAAATCGCTTCGTTGTGTATAAAAGTTTGGCCTCCGACACCGGATTTGCCGGATACTATGTTTCTTTTCATGAAAAGAAATTTTTGACCTTCGGACAGTTCCTTTCCACCATTCAGGATAAAAAGGAATGGAAGGAGGAAGGGGGTGTCTGGGTTTTAACCCTGGAACGATTCGATACAGATATAACGGATAATGGCCCCATTAACATGTACTTCAAAGAGGAAAAAAGCCCTTCCGGGAATATAAACGTATTGCTCTTTAAGGTGGTTACGAAAGATTACGAAGTTCCCTGGGTTCTCTTGGATCAAATTGTGATTAAGGTCGGAGAAATGGTGAAG